>DMZZ01000101.1:517-2889 GCA_003484805.1 Comamonadaceae bacterium
GCGAGGGGGCCCTGGCCTGGCTGGATTGCTGGGCCATTTCCAGCCGCTCGACCCAGGTGGCGCTGGCCACGCAGTGGATCAACTACATGCTCGAACCCCAGGTGAACCGCGAACTGACCCAGCGCCAGGGTTTGGCCAATACCCTGGAGGAACCCGCCGGGCTGTCGGGGGGCGTGGTCAAGGGCTCCATCGTCTGGCTGGAGCCGGTGGAAGATGGCGCGCGCCGCAGCCGTCTGTGGCAGCGCATCGTTTCGGGCGACCGGCCCGAGAGATTCTGACCATGAAGTGGAGCATCGGTTTCCGCCTCGGGTTCTTGCTGGCCTGCTTCAGCGTTCTGGCGGCCATGTTGGTGGGGTATTTCACGTTCGTGTCCGGGCGCGACATGCTCAACGACCGTGCGCAACGTGCCCTGCTGGACACCACGCAAATCCTGACGCAGCACATGCAGGCCGAGTTTGCCACCGTGGCCCGGGACACCACCATGCTGGCAGCGCTGGCGGCCGAAACGCCGGCTGCCCAAGCGCAGGCCACCCCTGCTGTGCACGCCCATGACCGGGAGATGCTGGCCAACGTGTTCAAGGCCACGCTGTCGGCCCGACCGGCCTACCAGCAAATCCGGCTGATCAGTGCGGGCGACCATGGTCTGGAGCTGGTGCGGGTCGAGCGCTCGGGCCGGGGCATGGTCCGCGTCGAGGGGGATGCGCTGCAGGAGAAGGCCCATTTCCCGTTCGTGTTCGAAACCCTCAAGCTGGGTGCGGGCGCGGTGTATGTCTCTGAATTCGGCATCAACCACGAGGTCAATCCCGATCAGGGCGGCGAACTGCCCGTGTTCAACATGGCGACGAGCATTGTGCAGGACGGGCAGCTGGTGGGGGTCATCGTCATCCGCGTGGCGGCCGACGCGTTTTTTGCCAACCTCAGCGCCGGTCTGCCAGCCCCCTACGGGTTTTATCTGCTCAACCGCTGGGGGGATTTTCTGGTGCATTCGGACCGCAGCCAGACCTATGGTTTTGACCGGGGCCAGCGCATCCTGGCGCAGAACAGCCTGCCCCCGGTGGGCCAGATCATTCAAGGACAAAGCCGCCAGGTGGTGATGACGCACCAGGGCAGCGATGGCAACCCGCAGGCGCTGGCCTTTGTGCGCATGCCGCTGGGCTTTCAGGACGACGGGCGGTTCATGGTGGTGGGACTGTCGCAGCCGATGGCCGTGGTACGGGGCGAGGTCGTCGAGCTGGGGCGCAGCATTGGCAAGATCCTGCTGGCGCTGTGTCTGGGCGGCATCGTGCTGGCGGCCTGGGTGTCCCGGGTGGTTACCGGGCCATTGCATGAAATGGTGCGGGCCACACAGGCGTTTTCGCAGGGGCAGGCGCATGGCGCGCTGCCCGTGAAGCGGCAGGACGAGCTGGGCGAACTGGCCCGCAGTTTCAGCGACATGGAGCAACAGATCCGCCTGCAGATGTCCGAACTCAATGCCAGCCGCGATGCCATGACGCATCTGGCCCACCATGATGCCCTGACGGGGTTGCCCAACCGGCGGATGTTCGAGCAGCGCCTGGCGCAGGCGCTGGAGATGTCGCGGCGCAGTGGCCGGCCTTGCGCCCTGCTGTTTGTGGATCTGGACGAGTTCAAGTCCATCAATGACAGCCTGGGCCATGCCATGGGGGACGCCGTGCTCAAGGCTACCGCGCAAGTCATTCAGGGGGCCGTGCGCCAGGTGGACACCGTGGCCCGGCTGGCCGGGGACGAGTTCACCGTGCTGTGCGAAAACGTAGACTCCGAAGAGGCCGCGCAGCAGATTGTTGCCAAACTGCAGCAGGCCTTCGAGCAGCCGCTGGACATCCAGGGCAAGCCTTACCCCTTGCGCGCCAGCATCGGTCTGAGCCTGTTCCCGCGCGATGCGCAAGATGCCCACAACCTGCTGGCCAGCGCCGATGCAGCGATGTACCGCGCCAAGCTGAACCGCCGCACCGGCACTTTCTAACTTTTCTTCCGCATTTGCCCATGACGTCGATCTTCGATCAGAACCTGCCCCGCACCGCTGCCAACTTTGCCCCGCTGTCGCCGCTGGGCTTCATCGAGCGCACGGCCGAGGTCTACCCCGACCGCCTGGCCATCGTGCATGGCAGCCTGCGCCAGACCTGGGCGCAGACCTATGCGCGCTGCCGCCAGCTTGCCAGCAGCCTGCAGCGCGCCGGTATCGGGAAAAACGACACCGTGGCCGTGATGCTGCCCAACACGCCGCCTATGGTGGAGGCGCACTTTGGCGTGCCCATGGCGGGCGCCGTGCTCAACGCGCTGAACACCCGGCTGGACCCCGAGGCCATCGCCTTCATGCTGGACCACGGCGAGGCCAAGGCCGTGATCGTGGACCC
>DMZZ01000321.1:0-8994 GCA_003484805.1 Comamonadaceae bacterium
CGAAGGCATCGCCGGGCTCGACGGGAAGGGCGCGGTAGTCGATCTCCACCTGCGGCTGCAGGCCCAGTGCGCGGGCCAGGTAGCTCTTTCCTTCGGGCAGGTGGAGCCGGTGGTCTTCGGTAAGCTGCTCCAGCGCCTTGCCCTGCACGCGGTGGATGCGCGCGTCGCCCACATGGAACAGGTGCGCCGTGGCCGACTTGACCACCAGCGCGCTGAGCGTGCACACATGGCCCCGGTCGCGGTCGAAGCGGTGCGGGCCGCGCTGCGTCTGCGCGTGCAGCCACGAGTTGGTGGCCGCCAGCACGCACTGCACCGAGCGGCGCACGCTCCAGGCTTCGGAGGTGCAGTAGTAATCCTCCATCAGGGCACGCACGGCCGCCGCGCTGGCGATGTGGCTCACCTCGCTGCTGCTGATGCCGTCTGCCAGCGCCACCGCCACGCCCTTGGCGGCCAGCGCCGGCCCCTCGGGGACGCGGGCGCCATGGAAGTCCTGGTTGACCTCCTTCGGGCCGGGGTCGGTGTGCTGCCCGATGCGGACGCGCAGGAGGCCGTCCATGGTGTGGCGAGGTATCAGACCAGCGTGCGCTTGGGCGCGGTCTTGATGTGGGTGGCGTAGAGCGTGAGGCCCGTGAAGGCCAGGCCGCCCACGAGGTTGCCCAGCACCACGGGAATCTCGTTCCACAGGAAATAGTCGAGGATCGAGAAGTTGCCCCCCATCATCAGGCCCGAGGGGAACAGGAACATGTTCACCACCGAATGCTCGAAGGTCATGGCAAAGAACAGCATGATGGGCATCCACATCGCGATCACCTTGCCGCTGACGGTGGTGGAGATCATGGCACCCACCACGCCCGTGGACACCATCCAGTTGCACAGCATGCCGCGAATGAAAATGGTGATCCAGCCCATCAGGCCGTACTGCGCATAGCCCAGCGTGCGCGCCTCGCCGATGTGGCCGATCTTCTGGCCCACCTGATCGGGCGGCACCGAGAAGCCGTAGGTGAAGATGAACGCCATCATGAAGGCCACCACCAGCGCCCCCAGGAAGTTGCCCACAAACACCAGCCCCCAGTTGCGCAGGATGCCTTTGATCGTGACGCCCGGGCGCTTGTCCAGCCAGGCCAGCGGCGTGAGCACGAACACGCCAGTCAGCAGGTCAAAGCCCAGCAGGTAGAGCATACAAAAACCCACGGGAAACAGGATGGCGCCCACCAGCGCCGAGCCGCTCATGACCGTGGCGGTCACTGCGAACACCGCTGCCAGCGACAGGATGGCGCCGGCCATGAAGGCGCGGATCAGCGTGTCGCGCGTGGACATGTAGATTTTTGACTCGCCGGCGTCCACCATCTTGGTGACGAATTCGGAAGGAACGAGGTAGGCCATGGTTTTCTTTCTTATGGGATCAAGGTCGAAAGGGGCCGGTACGAGCGCACCGGCCCCTGGGCATCACGCCGGTGCGGTGGCGTGCGGGCAGGGCCCAGCCAGCGGGCGCGTTTCCTGGGTGGCGTGGCTCGCCAGTTCATCGGCATCGAGGAAGACCTGGCCGTTTTCCACCTTCACTGCAAACTTCGGTGTGCAGCCCTCGTCGGGCGCCTGGGCCTGGCCGTCGCACAGGCCGATGGTCCAGTTGTGCAGCGGGCAGGCCACGCTGTTGCCGAACACGATGCCCTGCGACAGCGGCCCGCCCTTGTGCGGGCAGCGGTCGAGCAGGGCGAAGACCTCATCGGCGTCGGTGCGGAACACGGCCACCTCCAGGCCCTGGGCGCGTTGTACGCGGCGCGCGCCCAGCACGGGAATGTCGTCCACGCGGCAGATCGGTTTCCATGCGGTCATTTTGCTATTCCTTTTGTAGCTTCTTGCGATTATCTGATAAGCGCTAAAGGCAGTTTTTGTTTAAAAAATCAGGCGACGGCGATCGGGATGAACTGGCGCTGATCCACCCGCGCCTTGTCGAACTCGAACCACGGGTCGGGCTCGCCTTCGAGCGCCCATTGCAGGTGCGCCCACAGCGCCTTGCGGCCTTCGTGGTCGTCGAGGATCTTTTTCTTCACATGGTCCAGGCCCACGCGCCCCACGTAGTGCACGGTGCGCTCCAGGTACCAGCCTTCCTCGCGGTAGAGCTGCATGAAGGCGCCGGTGTACTCCAGCACCTCCTCGGCGGTCTTGAGCTTGGTGAAGAAGTGCGCCACCTCGGTCTTGATACCGCCATTGCCCGCGACGTACATCTCCCAGCCGCTGTCCACGCCGATGATGCCTACGTCCTTGATACCGCTCTCGGCGCAGTTGCGCGGGCAGCCGCTGACGGCAAACTTCACCTTGTGCGGTGCGTTCATGCGCCACATGGCGCGCTCCAGGTCTTTGCCCATCTGGGTGCTGTCCTGCGTGCCCATGCGGCACCATTCGCTGCCCACGCAGGTCTTCACCGTGCGCAGCGCCTTGGCGTAGGCATGGCCGCTGGGCATGCCGATGTCGCGCCACACCGCCTGCAGGTCTTCCTTCTTCACGCCCAGTAGGTCGATGCGCTGGCCTCCTGTCACCTTCACGGTGGGAATGTGGTATTTGTCCACCACGTCGGCGATGCGGCGCAACTCGTCGGCCGAGGTCTCGCCGCCCCACATGCGCGGAATCACGCTGTAGGTGCCGTCTTTCTGGATGTTGGCGTGGCTGCGCTCGTTGATGGCGCGGCTTTGCGGGTCGTCCTGCGCTTCCTTGGGCCAGGTGCTGAGCAGGTAGTAGTTGATGGCCGGGCGGCAGCTCGGGCAGCCGTTGGGCGTCTTCCAGTCCATGAAGCGGAACACCGCCCCCGTGGTCAGCAGCTTGTTGGTGCGAATCGCGTCGCGCACCGCCTGGTGGCCGTGGTCGGTGCAGCTGCACATGGGCTTGGTTTTGGGCGTGGCCGAGTAGTCGCCCCCGGCGGTGAACATCAGTATCTGCTCGACCAGACCGGTGCACGAGCCGCAGCTCGCGCTGGCCTTGGTGTGCTTGCGCACTTCGTCGAGAGTGAAAAGGCCCTTGTCCTTGATGGCCTTGCAGATCTGGCCCTTGGTCACGCCATTGCAGCCGCACACCTCGTCGCTGTCCGCCATGGCGGCGGCCTTGTTGTGGCCCTGGTGACCTGCGTCGCCCATGTTCGACTCGCCGAACATCAGCTTGTCGCGGATGTCGGCCACCGGGCGCGCGTCGCGCAGCAGCTTGAAGTACCAGTTCCCATGAACCGTGTCGCCATACAGGCAGGCGCCCACGAGCTTGTCGTCCTTGAGCACCAGTTTTTTGTACACGCCGCCGCTCGGGTCGCTCATGACGAGTTCCTCGGTGCCCTCGCCGCCCTGGAAGTCGCCCGCTGAAAAAAGGTCGATGCCCGTCACCTTGAGCTTGGTCGAGGTCAGCGACCCCTGGTAGCGGCCGATGCCGAACTCGGCCAGGTGGTTGGCCAGCACCTTGGCCTGCTCGAACAGCGGCGCCACCAGCCCGTAGGCAATGCCCCGGTGCGCGGCGCATTCGCCCACGGCGTAGATGCGTGCGTCGGTGGTGGTCTGCAGCGTGTCGCTGACCACAATGCCCCGGTTGACGTGCAGGCGCATCTTCTCGGCCAAGGCCGTGTTGGGGCGGATGCCCACGGCCATCACCACCAGGTCGGCGGGTAGCTCGGTGCCGTCCTTGAACTGCACGGCCCGGACCCGTTGTTTCGACGGGGCCCCTTCCCCGTCTGCGCGACCGCTCTCGTTGCCCAGCAACGCTGCGGTTTGCCCCTGCATGAGGAATTGCATTCCACGCTCTGCCAGCGACTTCTGCAGCATCTTGCCGGCCACGCTGTCGAGCTGGCGCTCCATCAGCCATTCGCTGGCGTGCACCACGGTGACCTGCATGCCGCGCTTCATCAGGCCGTTGGCGGCTTCGAGGCCGAGCAGGCCGCCGCCGATGACCACGGCGTGCTGGTAGGTCGCGGCGGCATCGATCATCGCCTGCGTGTCGGCAATGTCGCGGTAGGCCAGCACGCCATCCAGGTCCTTGCCGGGCAGCGGCAGGATGAACGGGTTGGAGCCCGTGGCCAGAATCAGCCGGTCGTATTCGGCACTGATCTTCTCGCCCGCAGCGTTGGTGCCATGCACCACGCGGTGCACGCGGTCCACCTCGGTGACGGTGTAGCCTGCGTGGAGCTGGATGCCGTTCTCCTGGTACCACGACCAGTCGTTGAGGATGATCTCGTCCACCGTCTGCTCGCCCGCGAGCACGGGCGAGAGCAGGATGCGGTTGTAGTTCGGGTGCGGCTCGGCACCGAAGACGGTGACCTCGTACAGATCGGGCGCGATCTTGAGCAGTTCTTCGAGCGTGCGCACCCCGGCCATGCCGTTACCCACCATCACCAGCCTGGAT
Source organism: Comamonadaceae bacterium (assembly GCA_003484805.1). GTDB lineage: Bacteria > Pseudomonadota > Gammaproteobacteria > Burkholderiales > Burkholderiaceae_C > Simplicispira. The sequence goes on from DMZZ01000321.1 coordinate 4,375, forward strand.
TTTTTCATCGTGCCCCCCAAGGCAGTTCGCCAAAAACAAAAAAGGCATCCACACGCTGCGCGGGCCGGTGGCCGGTGCTGCGTGGGGACGCCATCGTCCTGCGGGGCTGGTGCGCCATTGCACGGCCCCCGCATGCGGCCTGCAGTGGCCGTGCTACGGGTGATGCAAGCGCCGTGCCAGGATGGGCAACGGTGCTGTGGCGGTGCTGCCCGTGCCAAGCAGGGGCAGCGCTGCACCAGGGTGTGCTGGCGTGCACCATGCTGGGTGGGCCGTGCCAGCGAGTGGTGCGTTGCAGCATGCGCCGTGGCATGGAGGCGTGCCACGTAGAAAAGCCCGCGCCGTTTGCACGGTGCGGGCCGGGTGGTACGGCGCCGCAAAGGGCGCCGCCATGCAGGGTTTAGCTGCGTTCGCCGGTGGCGATCAGCTGAGCGCGGGCTGCGGTCACGGCTTCCGAACGGACGGCAGGGCGCTCGCGGGTGCTTTGAACCAGCGCTGCGCGGTCAGCGATCGGGCCCTTGGCGAATTCGGGCAGGGCTTTCTGGCCTTCGGCGCGCACTTCGGCGCGATCGCGGGTGGACTGGAAGCGCGATTCGATCTCGGAGCCGTACAGTTCACCATTGGGCTCAAAAGCCTGAGCGCCCATTGAAGCAAAAGCAGCCATGGCGGCGATGGAGAGGATGCGTGCGGTGTTCATGATGGTGTCCTTTCAAAACGTACTCTGTGGGTCCGCTGGCCGCAGGAGCCATCGAGTCCTGCGGGGCGGTTTCGGTGAGTGCCTTAACGGGTTCGCCTCATCGATGGGTTGAACTGTACGCACTTGAAAGTCATTTAAAAACTACTCAGTAGCAAACTAACTGTTCCAGTATTGGGAATAATCTGGGAACGATAAAACGGGGCGGCCTGCCGATGGGCGCATACAACATGTGGGTAAAACGCCCTGTTGCGCTGAGGGCGCGGATGGGCTGAAATGGCTTACCGCATTCGCGTAGATGCAGGGAGGTGTTTTATGACCGTTGTTGCTGAAATTCTCAAATCCAAACCCGATGGGGCCGTGCACCGTATTGCCCCCACCGACACCGTGTACGAAGGGCTGCGCCTGATGGCCGACAAGGGCATCGGCGCCTTGCTGGTGATGGAGGGCGACGCCATCGTGGGCATCATCACCGAGCGTGATTACGCCCGCAAGATCGCCCTGATGGGCCGCACCTCGGTCGAGACGCTGGTGCGCGACGTGATGACATCGTCGGTGTTGTGCGTCAATTCCAAGCAAACCAGCGAGCAGTGCATGCAGCTGATGACCGGCAAGCGCCTGCGCCACCTGCCCGTGGTGGACGACGGCAAGCTGCTGGGCATGATCTCCATTGGTGACCTGGTCAAGGACATCATCTCCGAGCAGAAATTCATCATCGAGCAGCTCGAGCACTACATCACCGGTAGCCGTTGAGGCAAAAAAGCCCTGACCGGGTTGGTCAGGGCTTTTTTTGGCAGGGCATGCAGGCTGCTTGTTCAAGCCACCTTTTCGACGTGCGCCTGGCGGGTGTACAAAAAGTCGATCACCGCCTTGCGGTAATGCACATAGCGCGGGTCTTCGGCCAGTTCCACGCGCTTGCGCGGGCGGGGCAAGTCCACCGCCAGCACCTCGCCAATGGTGGCGGCCGGGCCGTTGGTCATCATCACGATCTTGTCGGACAGCAGCACCGCCTCGTCCACATCGTGCGTCACCATCACCACCGTGCTGTGCGTGCGCGCCACAATCTCCAGCAGCTCGTCCTGCAGCTTGGCGCGGGTCAGGGCGTCCAGCGCGCCAAAAGGCTCGTCCATCAGCAGCACCTGGGGCTCCATGCACAGTGCGCGGGCAATGCCCACGCGCTGCTTCATGCCGCCTGAAATCTCGCCGGGGCGCTTCTGGCCCGCGTGTGTCAGGCCCACCAGCGCCAGGGCGGCATCGGTACGCGCCTTCAGTTGGGCCTTGCTCTCCCTGGCGCCAAACACGCGCTCGACGGCCAGGTAGATGTTGTCAAAGCAGGTCAGCCAGGGCAGCAGCGAATGGTTCTGGAACACCACGGCGCGCTCGGGGCCGGGGCCGTTGATCTCCTTGTTGGCGCACAGCAGCGCACCGTTGGTGGGCGTGGTCAGCCCGGCAATCAGGTTGAGCAGCGTGGACTTGCCGCAACCCGAGTGGCCAATCAGCGCCACGAACTCGCCCTTGGCAATGGTCAGGTGGATGCCGCGCAGCGCCGGGAACACGCCCTTGGCGGTGCGGAACGTTTGCTCGACGCCCTGGACTTCGATGAACTTGGTGGACAGAGATGCGTTCATGATTTCACCTCTTCGAACGTGAAGGCCGTGGCCAGCTTGACCAGGGCGTATTCGAGCAGCAGCCCCACGATGCCGATCACGAAGATCGCAATGATGATGTTCTTGACGTTCAGGTTGTTCCACTCGTCCCACACCCAGAAGCCAATGCCCACGCCGCCCGTCAGCATCTCGGCTGCCACGATCACCAGCCACGCCGTGCCCACGGCCAGGCGCACGCCGGTCAGCATGTAGGGCAGCACGGCAGGGAAGAGAATCTTGGTGGCAATCTTCCATTCGCTCAGGTTGAGCACGCGGGCCACGTTCATGTAGTCCTGCGGCACGCGCTGCACGCCCACGGCGGTGTTGATGATCATGGGCCAGATGGAGCAGATGAAAATCGTCCAGATGGCGGCCGGGTTGGCACCCTTGAACACCAGCAGGCCAATCGGCAGCCAGGCCAGGGGCGACACGGGGCGCAGCAGGCTGATGAGCGGGTTGAACATGCGCGAGAGAAAGGCAAACCGCCCGATCACAAAACCCGCCGGAATGCCCACCACCGCCGCCAGCCCGAAGCCGATGGCCACGCGCTGCAGCGACGCCAGCACGTTCCAGCCCACGCCCTGGTCGTTGGGGCCATTGCTATAGAACGGGTTGCTGAACACGTCGAGGGCCTGCAGCCAGGTCTCGTAAGGGGTGGGAATGCTGCCCCCCGTGCTGGCCGACACCAGCGCCCACAGCCCCACCAGCAAGCCCAGGCCGCACAGTGGCGGCAGCACGTTCTGCCAGAAGCTGCGCGACAGCGCCGCCCAGTCGCGTGCCGCACGGGGCGTGGGTGCGGCGGCTGTTTTAAAGTGTTTTTGGCTTGCAGCGCTTGCAGCGCTTGCAGCGCTTGCTGGCTGTGCGCTAATAGCTACATTTTTCATAGCATCCTGCGATGGGGCTGGCGTAGGCTCCAGCGGGGAATGGAAAACGGCGCTGACCATGGTGATCTCCGGTAGGTGGGGCGGTGTTTGGCTCAGCCTCTTAGGCCTTGATCTTGAAGCCGTCGGCATACTTGGCAGGGTCTTTGCCGTCCCACACCACGCCGTCGATCAGCTTGCTGGTGCGCAGCACATCCTTGGGCACATTGACCTTCATGGCGCTGGCGACCGACTTGTACAGGTCCACCTGGTTCACCTGCTTGGCCACGGCCAGGTAGTCGGGGTGGCTCTTGAGCAGGCCCCAGCGCTTGTGCTGGGTGAGGAACCACATGCCATCGCTCAGGTAGGGGAAGTTCACCGCGCCGTCGTTGAAGAACTTCATGTGGTTCGGGTCGTCCCAGGTCTTGCCCATGCCGCCACCCACGCCATTGCTGTAGCGGCCCAGAATGCGCTGGTTGATGGCGTCCACGCTGGTGTTGATGTAAGACTTCTGCGCCACCGTCTCGGCCATCTTCAGCTTGTTTTGCAGGCTGGCGTCAATCCACCGGCTGGCCTCTAACACCGCCATCATCACGGCGCGCGTGGTGTTGGGGTACTTCTTCACAAAGTCGGCCGTGGTGCCCAGCACCTTCTCGGGGTGGTCTTGCCAGATGTCCTGCGTGGTGTTGGCTGTGACGCCAATGCCGTCCATGATGGCGCGGTGGTTCCAGGGCTCGCCCACGCAAAAACCATCCATGTTGCCCACGCGCATGTTGGCCACCATCTGCGGCGGCGGCACGGTGATCAGCTTGGCGCCCGACAGCGGGTTGATGCCCGCCGCCGCCAGCCAGTAGTGCATCCACATCGCGTGCGTGCCCGTGGGGAAGGTGCCCGCGAAGGTGTACTCGCGCTTCTCCTTGGCCATCAGCGCCGCGAGCGAGGGGCCGTCCACCGCGCCCTTGTCGGCCAGCGCTTTGGACAGCGTGATCGCCTGGCCGTTGTGGTTCAGGTTCATCAGCACCGCCATGTCCTTCTTCGGGCCGGCCGTGCCCAAGTGCACGCCGTACACCAGGCCATACAGCACATGGGCGAAGTCCAGCTCGCCATTCACCAGCTTGTCGCGCACGCCGGCCCAGCTCGCCTCCTTGGTGGGGATGATGGTCACGCCGTACTTCTTGTCGAAGCCCAGCACCGAGGCCATCACCACGCTGGCGCAGTCGGTCAGCGGAATGAAGCCGATCTTGACCTCCTTCTTCTCGGGTGCATCCGAACCCTGGGCGTGAACGAGTGCGCGCAGCGCGGGGCTCACCCCCACGGCGCCCACGGTGGCGGCCTGCAGCACGGTACGGCGGTTGAGGCTGGTTTTTAGAAGATCGGTCATGGGGCTCCCCTTGCGTTGTGAAAGTAAAAAAAGGCGTCCTCA
>DMZZ01000023.1:0-8584 GCA_003484805.1 Comamonadaceae bacterium
CCCGGCGCCATGGGGGTGGCACGGTACACTTCGCGGCTTCGGGAGAGCGTTCCCACTGTCTCATTATCATCCCCACTTCATGGCCGTTGACACGGCGGGCCACGCCCGCACCAGCTTTGATCTCAAGAGCGCCTCGTTGCCGGTGGTGGCCGTGGTGCTCAAGACCACCGACGCCGCCGTGCTCGCCGCCGATCTGGCCGAGCACCTGGCAGGCAATGCGGATTTTTTCGACAACGACCCCGTGCTGATCGACCTGGCGAGCGTGCGCGACGCGCCCGAGCCGATCGACTTCACCGCCGTCACCGCGCTGCTGCGCCAGCACCGCACGCTGCCGGTGGCCGTGCGCGGTGGCAGCCCTGCGCAGATGGAGGCGGCGCACGCCGTGGGGCTGGTGGCCGCGCCCGAGGCGCCGCACGCGCGCACCGAGGAGCCGGCACAGGAGGCGCGCGCAGCGGTGCGCGAAGTGGTCCGCGAGGTCGAGGTGGTGCGCGAGGTGCCCGTGGCCGGGCCCGCAGCGGTTGTCGTGGACAAGCCCCTGCGCTCGGGCCAGCAGGTCTATGCGCGCGGTGCCGACCTCGTCGTGATGGCCGTCGTGAGCTTCGGCGCCGAAGTCATTGCCGACGGCAACATCCATGTCTATGCCCCGCTGCGGGGCCGGGCCATCGCGGGGGCGCGCGGCAACACCGAGGCGCGCATCTTTTCCACCTGCCTGGAGCCGCAGCTCGTCTCCATCGCGGGCATCTACCGCACCCTTGAGACCGAACTGCCCGACAACGTGCGCGGCAAGCCGGCCCAGGTGCGACTCGACGGCGAGAAGCTCCTCATCGAGCCGCTTGCCTGATCCTTCATTTGTACCAACCCCACAGGGAAACAGCATCACATGGCCAAAATCGTCGTCGTGACCTCCGGCAAGGGTGGCGTGGGCAAGACCACCACCAGTGCCAGCTTTGCCACCGGCCTCGCCCTGCGCGGCCACAAGACCGCCGTGATCGACTTCGACGTCGGCCTGCGCAACCTCGACCTCATCATGGGCTGCGAGCGGCGCGTGGTGTACGACCTGATCAACGTGATCCACGGCGAGGCCAACCTGAACCAGGCCCTCATCAAGGACAAGCAGTGCGACAACCTGTTCGTGCTGGCCGCCAGCCAGACGCGCGACAAGGATGCGCTGACCATGGAAGGCGTCGAGAAGATCCTGACCGACCTGTCCGGCATGGGCTTTGAGTACATCATTTGCGACTCGCCCGCCGGTATCGAAAGCGGCGCGCTCATGGCCATGCATTTTGCCGATGAGGCGCTTCTGGTGACCAACCCCGAGGTGTCCAGCGTGCGCGACTCCGACCGCATCCTGGGCATGCTGGGCAGCAAGACCAAGCGCGCCATCGAGGGCGGCGAGCCCATTAAGGAGCACCTGCTCATCACGCGCTACAACCCCAGCCGCGTGCAGGACGGCCAGATGCTGAGCCTGGAGGACATCCAGGACATTCTGCGCATCAAGCTGATCGGTGTGATTCCGGAATCGGAGGTGGTGCTGCAGTCGTCCAACCAGGGTACGCCCGCGATCCACGCCCAGGGCAGCGATGTGTCCGAGGCCTACAAGGACGTGATCGACCGTTTCCTCGGAGAAGACAAGCCCCTGCGCTTCATCGACGCTGAAAAGCCGGGCTTCTTCAAACGCCTGTTCGGGAGCAAATAAGCCATGGCATCCTTTCTGTCTTTCCTGCTCGGCGAAAAGAAAAAGACCGCCAGCGTTGCCAAGGAGCGCCTGCAGATCATCCTGGCGCACGAGCGCAGCGGCCGCAACGCCGCCGAGCCCGACTACCTGCCCGCGTTGCAGCGCGAACTGGTGGCGGTGATCTCCAAGTACGTCAAGATCAACCCCGAAGACCTCAAGGTGCACCTGGAACGCCAGGACAACCTCGAGGTGCTCGAAGTCAAGATCGAGCTGCCAGAGACCGTTCGCTGAGAAACTTTAGATCAAATTGGCCTCTGGTGCTTACGCAGCAAGCGCCGCAAGCTATCAAAATTGATTGATTTTATCGGGCCTAGCGTGCGTGCTTGGCCCATTTTCCTGCCAGGGCCTGTGCAATGCTCAGCCCGCGCTGGCCCGGCTGCCACCAGGCGGTCTGCCCTGCGGCAATCGTCCCGGGCTCATCGACGGCCAGGTAGTAGCCGCAGTGGCCTGCCAGTGCCATGGCGCGCCCGGCCTGCGCAAAACCCATCACCGCATTGAATTTGTAGCAGGGCTCGCGCGGGGCCGTGACGCGCAGCACGCAATCCGGAAAGTGCAGGCGGTCGCCCACGAACACCTCGTGCTCCAGCAGGCCCTCGACCGTGAGGTTCTCGCCCATGAACCCGGGCGGGAGCACCTCGTCAAAAAGGCTCACACCTCGCTCGCGGCGCTGCGCCTGCCAGAAGGCGTAGTGCACGGCGGGGTAGGCATACACCGCCTTCTCCAGACCCCCATGCACGCTCGGGTCGGCCTGCTCGTCACCGTCCAGGCCCATGCGGCCGACGCGCACGGGCTCGGCCACGGGGGCTTTTCCGATGGCGGTCAGAATCCTGCGTTCTCCGATGCGCAGGGGGCGGGCCGTGCCCACGTTCACATGGTGCAGCAGGAGGCGGGGGGGTGGGGAAACCATGGTCAAGATCCGCAAAAGAGGCGAGTGGAGCACAGGGGGCGTTCCGTGGGGCAGAGGGGCCAAGGTGGCCGCTCATCCGCGCCCGAACGGTTCATATGAATAGTGCGGGAACCGATTGTCACCGACAGTCACTGACAGCGGCTCTGCATTTGAAGGCGGTGAAATGGCGCCCGCGTGGAGACCGGAATATCCATGATCTGCAAGTGGTCATGGATCATTTTTCATGCAGATGAAATAAATCCTCTACTAAGTAATTTCCGCGATGGTGCCCGCAGAATCGGTCGATAACATCGCCTGCACAAATTCAAGGAGCAACAAACCCATGAGCCACAAGCTTCCATTCACCGTCCTGGCCATCGCCTCCTGCCTGGCCTTCGGCGCCAGCGCACAGGATTACCCGGCCAAGGACAAGGCTGTCACCATCGTCGTGCCCTTTGCTGCCGGCGGCCCCACCGACCGTGTGGCGCGTGACCTCGCCGAGGCACTGCGCAAGCCGCTGGGCGGCGCGAGCGTGGTCATCGACAACACCGCCGGCGCCGGCAGTTCCATCGGCGCAGCCAAGGTGGCGCGCGCCACGCCTGACGGCTACACGCTGCTGCTCAACCACATCGGCATGTCCACCATGCCCGCGCTGTACCGCAAGCTGCCCTTCAGCGTGCCCAACGACTTCGAATATCTGGGCATGATCAACGATGTGCCCATGACCTTGATCGCGCGGCCCAGCATGCCCGCCAACAACTTCAAGGAACTGACCGGCTGGATTGCCCAGAACAAGGGCAAGATCAACCTGGGTAACGCAGGTCTGGGGGCCGCCTCACACCTGTGCGGCCTGATGTTCAAGAGCGCCCTGCAAACCGAGATGACCGATGTGCCGTACAAAGGCACGGCGCCCGCCATCACCGACCTGATCGGTGGCCAGATCGACCTGTTGTGCGACCAGACCACCAACACCACGCCACAGATCGAGGCCAAGAAGGTCAAGGCCTACGCAGTGACAACCAACAAGCGCCTGACGACCCCGGCCCTCAAGGACCTCCCCACGCTGGACGAGTCCGGGCTGAAGGATTTCAACGTGAGTATCTGGCACGGCCTGTACGCGCCCAAGGGTACGCCCGCCGACGTGGTCGCCAAGATCAATACGGCCCTGAAGGCCGCGCTGAAAGACCCCGATTTCATCAAGAAGCAGGAAGGCCTGGGCGCCGTGGTCGTCACCGACAAGCGCATGGAGCCTGCCGAGCACAAGAAGTTTGTGCTGTCCGAAATCGAAAAATGGGGCGCCGTCATCAAGGCTGCTGGCACCTACGCCGACTGAAGTCCCTTCAAGCGATGGCCGGGTGTTCCCCGGTCCGTCTGGCCGCCGCCACCCCACGGGTGCGGCGGCTTTGTTTTGGGTGGTGCGCCGTGCGGGCGCGCACTGCATGCATGGCGCGGTCTGCGCCCCGGGGCTCAGAGAGGATGCTCGGTATAGAAGCGGCCACCGTGGTACAGAAGGGGCGAGGCTCCGGCGCGGTGGTTGCAGCGCTCCACTTCGCCCACGAAGATGACATGGTCACCTTCTTCGTAGCGGCTGCGGCTGAAGCATTCGAACGTGGCGGCGGCACCGGCCAGCAGCGGCGCGCCGCTGATGCCCGGGTGGTGCTCCACTCCAGCCCAGCGGTCCACGCCGCGCTTGGCAAACTGTTCGGCCAGGGCCACTTGATCGGCTGCCAGCACATTGATGGCGTAATGAGCCCCTTTGGCAAAAACGGGCAGCGAAGCCGAGGCCAGCGCCAGGCTCCACAACACCAGCGGCGGGTCCATCGAGACCGAATTGAACGAATTGGCCGTGAGCCCGACCCATTGGCCGTCGGTGCCGCGCGCCGTGACCACCGTCACGCCCGTGGCGAACATGCCCAGGGCCGTGCGGAATTCGCGGGTGGAAAAGCTGGGGGGGCGGGGCTGGAGAGGGCGCAACACGGGGAGAGGCAGATCGGGCGGGATATTATCGTGCGGGTCCTCATATCCTGCAGTCCTACGGGTTTGTGCTCCGGTGCGGCCCCTTGCATGCGTTCCATGTCCCTGATTCCTGTTTTCTCCGCTCTGGGCGCCGGCCCCACCGTGCTCATGCTGCACGACGCCGATGGCGGGCATCGCACCTTCGCGCCCCAGGTGGAGGTGCTTGCCGACTCCGGCTTCCGCGCCGTGGCCTGGGACATGCCGGGCTACGGCCGCAGTGCACCCATGGATCCCTATGCGTTCAAGGGCCTGGCCGAGCGGTGTCTGGCGCTGGTGGAGGCACTGCAATGCGGTCCCGTCACCCTGGTGGGCCATGGCATGGGCGCCATGCTGGCGCTGGAAGTGGCGGTGCGCCAGCCCGCGCAGGTGGGCCGACTGGTGTTGTGCGCGGGGGGCCCCGCGCTGGACGCGCAGGCCCGCCAGGACTGGGTGCAGCCCCGCCTGGAGGCGCTGGCCAGCGGGCAGACGATGGCACAGGTGGCGCAGCAGCTGGTGCCCCGGTTCATTGGCAGCGGCGCCTTGCCCGAAGGCGTGCGCCTGGCAGACCATGCCATGGCGCAGGTCTATCCGGGAACCTATCGCCGGGCGCTGGAGGCCCTGGCCGGGTTCGATCGCGGCGCGGCCGCCTTCATGCACCTGCACATGCCGACTCTGCTCATCAGCGGCGGGCTGGATCGCTGCACACCGCCGGCGGCCATGCAGGCGTTGGCCCAGGTGCTGACCGATGCGCGCCATGTGTGCCTGCCCCATGTCGGGCACTGGCCCCAGCTGGAAGATCCGGACGGGTTTGATGGTGCGCTGCTCGATTTTCTGGCCACGTCACGGGTGCTGCATTGAAGACCGATCTGCCACCGGCCGCACGGGCACCGATGGGGTGGGCACGCGTTGCCGCGCTGTGCGCCCTGGGTTCCCTGCAGTCCGCCGGTGCCACCACGACACTCGTGCACCCGCTGCCCGGTCCCCGGCCCGGGGGCGCCGCCTGCGAGCTGTTTCTGCACCGCCTGCCGGGCGTGGGGCCTGCCTTGTGCCAGTCCGCGCAACTGGTGCCCAGCGGCAGCCGGTCGCAGAAAGGACTGCCGCTGTATTGGCGAGACGTTCTGCCGCCTTCCCTGCCGCAGGAGGGCGTCGGCCTGGCGGCGCCCCTGCGCGTGCTGGTGGTGGGGGCCATGCACGGGGATGAGCTCACATCGGCATCGCTGGCGCTGCACTGGATCGCGCTGGCCCAGAAGGCGGGCCAGCCCGTGCACTGGCGCTTCATCCCGGTGCTCAACCCCGACGGACTGCTGGCCCGGCGCCCGACCCGCGTGAATGCGCGCGGTGTGGACCTCAACCGCAACTTCGATACCCCCGGCTGGGAGCACGATGCGCCGCGCCACTGGGAAAAGCGCACACGCAAGGACCCGCGCCGCTGGCCTGGCACAGCACCCTTGTCCGAGCCCGAATCGCAGTTCCTGCACGCACAGATGGACGAGTTCCGCCCGCAATTGGTGGTCAGCATCCATGCGCCCTACGGCGTGCTCGACTTCGACGGCCCGCACGAACCGCCGCAGCGCCTGGGGCGCCTGCGCCTGGACCGCGTGGGCGTCTTTCCCGGCTCGCTCGGGCACTACGGCGGCGTGCTGCAGGGCATGCCGGTGGTCACCATCGAGCTGGACCACGCGCTGCGCATGCCGCGCGACGCCGAGGTGCGCTCGATGTGGGACGACCTGCTGCGCTGGATGGATGCGCGCCTGCTCCGGCCCGATTCCGGGGCACCGGGTCAGGCCCGGAAATAAGAGGTAAAAAAGCCCCCTGGATCAATACCGAAAAGCGTCTCAAGCTACTAAAAATGAAGTGGCATCCTGGAGTGCAGCGGTGTCGTGCTGCACGGCGCCCGGCGGTCCGCCCTTGCCCCACAGCGCGCCGCCCCAGCGCATGCCCAGGAACTGTGCGCACAGCTGCACCGAGTCGATCATGGGCTGGGCCTTGGTGCGGTCGCCGCTGGTGGTGACCAGCTGCAGCGACTTGCGCGCCATCTGTTCCTTGAACGGCAGGCCGGGAATGCGCATCCAGGCACTCCAGTGGTCCAGGTAGGTCTTGAGCGGCGCCGGAATGCTGAACCAGTACACCGGCGCGACGAAGACGATGTGGTCGGCCGCCAGCGTGGCATCCAGCAGTGTCTTCATGTCGCCTTCGGGCATGGGGTAGCTGCCCGTGGTGTGGCGCTGGTCCACGAAGCGCGGCAACTCCATGCGCGCCAGCGACAGCCAGGCTTGCGTGCTGCCCGCAGGCAGGGCGGCGGCGGCCTGGCGGGCCAGCCATTCGGTGTTGCCAACGATGCCGGGCTCGCGCGTGGAGGTGGTGAGGAAGAGGTAATGGGGGGAGGCCGTCATGCCGGCATGGTAGCGCGCACCGGGGTGCGGTTTTCCACGGTCTTACACTTGCCAATGCCCATGGTGTCATCGTGGTTGATGACCGTGGTCATGGCGGCCCACCCCGCGAGAACCCGAAAGACACTGCATGAACCAGATGAAACGCAAGGCCGCGGCGCGCATCGCCATGGTGACCTTGGCCATGGCGGCACTGGCCAGCCCGCTGGCCTGGTACGTATCGCGGGAAAACGCGGAAGAAGAAGTCGTGGCCCTGGCCCAGGAAGAGGCCCGGCGCGTGCTGCAGCGCGAGCAGGCGCTGCGGCTTGATGGCGCCCAGGCGCGAGAACATGCCGAGCTGGCAGCGCGGCAACTTGCCGACGGCCTGTTCGATATCGCCGAGATCTACGGCCCGGACGGCCGCAAGCTTGCCGAAACCGTGACGGAGCAGGGCGAGAAGGTCGAGGCCGTGCTGCCCAAGCACGGCGCGCCACGCTACGCCGAGGCCTTCTACGAGCGGCTCACGCTGGAAACGGGCGCGCAGGTGCTGCGCGTGTTCGTGCCGCTGCGCGAGGCACCCCCGGGCGGGCCGGTGACCGGATACTTCGAGGGCGTGCGTGTGCTGCCGCAGTGGCAGACCGACCAGATCTTCTCGGACGCCCTGGTGGTCGGGCTCATGGTGTGCCTGGCGTCGCTGGTGTGCGGAGCGGCCATGTACCCGGTGGTGGTGCACCTGGCGAGCGAGAACGAGCACAAGGCGCGCGAGGTGCTGGAGTCGCACATCGCCATGATGGAAGCCCTGGGCCGGGCCATCGCCAAGCGCGACTCCGACACCGGCGCGCACAACTACCGCGTGGCCTGGGTTTCGGCCATTCTGGGCGAGACGCTGGGCCTGCAGGGTGCGGCCATGCAGTCGCTCATCCTGGGCAGCTTCCTGCACGACGCGGGCAAGATCGGCATCCCGGACGCCATCCTGCTCAAGCCGGGCCGGCTCGACGAGGACGAGATGCGCACCATGCGCACCCATGTGCGCCAGGGCGAGGAAATCGTCACCGGCGCGGGCTGGCTCGACGGCGCGCGCGACGTGGTGGCCTGCCACCACGAGAAGTGGGATGGGTCGGGCTATCCGCGCGCGCTCGCTGGCGAGGCCATTCCGCTGGCCGCGCGCATCTTCGCCGTGGCCGACGTGTTCGACGCGCTCAGCTCGCGCCGCCCCTACAAGGAGCCCCTGCCGCCCGAAGAGGTGCTGCGCATTCTGCAGGAGGGGCGTGGCAGCCATTTCGACCCGGTGGTTCTGGATGTGTTCGTCCCGATGGCGGAGCGGCTGCGCCGGCAACTCGACGGCCTGGACGAGGACGCCGTCAAAGCCCTGATGGAGACCATGGTGCTGCGCCATTTCGACACCCTGTCGGCCTGACGACCGGCTGACGGTGGGCCGCCCGGGCAGGGAAAATGCGGTGTCCCTGCGCCGGGGCTGGCGACTAAGCTGCCCGCTCACCTTGCAGGAGAACCCCCATGACCCCGGTTCGCAAATGGATGGCCGCCGCCCTTGGCGCAGTGGCCTTGGCCACCTCCCCCCTGCTGCAGGCCCAGCAGGGC
>DMZZ01000286.1:0-226 GCA_003484805.1 Comamonadaceae bacterium
GGTCTTGAAAGAAGAGGTGCAGGGTATGGGTGTTCTGGGACATGGCGCGGCGAGGGTGTTGAAGTGCAAATGGGGGTGTGCGTTGATGATGTCCATTGTTCCGGGCGGGGCTGAGCTTGTCCTTCGCGACCTTGTCCATGGGTGCATTGCCCGGTCTTGACAAAACGTCCACCGCTGGCGGGCTGGAGCCATCCAGACGCAATGCACACACCGGGGCGGCCCGCGT
>DMZZ01000286.1:336-3279 GCA_003484805.1 Comamonadaceae bacterium
CCCAGGCGGCGCTCTCGGGCCACATCCAGGCGCAGGCCGCTGCCAGCCGCCAGCGCACCACGGGCCTGGCAGCTGCCCCGCTGGCCTTGCTGACCGAGCGGTTGCAGACGCTGGACGAGCGCCTGCACCGCCTGCAGCAAGAGCGCGCGGGCCTGGGCGGTGTGGTGCTGCTGGACGCCGAGCGCACCCCCTTTGTGCAGGCGCACCTGCAGGCCCTGCGCCTGGACGTGGACATCCAGTTGCTGCAACAGGAGCGTGCCTACGTGCAGGAGCTGCGCTGGCGCCTGCAAGCCACCCAGAGTGCAGAGCGGCAGCGCGCCGAACTGGAGCGGCTGCGCCAAAGCCATGAAAAGCTGTACGCCCAGTGGCAGGCCGTGCAGGCCGCGCACCAGGCGCTGCTGGAGAAGCACCCCATCAAATGCCGCCTGCCCGTGGCATCGCCCGAGCGCACGGCCTGCGAAGACCTGCGCCAGCAACAGGCCGCCCTGCTGGCCGCCAACCAGCGCGCCGCCGCAGACCACGCTGCGCAGCGCACGCGGGTGGCACAAGCCGCGCCCACCCCCGCGCCGCTGGGCGCGTTCGAGCCCCACCAGGCCCCGCTGCAGGCGCTGGCCGAGACGCTGCAGGCGCGCCGTACCGCGTTGCTCACCGAGCAGGGCCAGCACTGGGCCCGCCGCCTGGCCGTGCCGGTGCAGCAGGTGGTGCCCACGGCACTGCTGATTCTGCTGGGCATCGTGCTCGCGCCGCTGGGCGTCAAGGCGCTGCTCTACTTCGTGCTGGCGCCACTGGCACAGCGCCGCCCGCCCGTGTGCCTGCTGCCGCAAACCCTCGGCGCGGTGGCGCTGGTGCCCGGCCCCTCGGCCGTGTCGCACGAGGTGCTGGTGGACCCGGATCACGAACTGCTGGTGCACCCCGAGTTTTTGCAAAGCACCGCCGTGCAGGGCGACAAGGACACCTGCTGGCTGTTCAGCACCCGCTACCCCTTTACCAGCCTGGCCTCGGGCATGGTGGCACTGACCCGCGTGCGCACCCAAGAGACGGCGCGCTACGTGGTGTCGGCCACGCTAGACCCGCACAGCGAGATCGGCATGCTGCACCTGCCCGCTGGCGCGGCCCTGGTGATGCAGCCGCACAACCTGGTGGGCGTGCTGCAGCCCCGGGGGGCGCCTGTGCGCATCACGTCGCACTGGCGGCTGGGCAGCCTGCATGCCTGGCTGACGCTGCAGCTGCGCTACCTGGCGTTCCATGGCCCGGCGCAGCTCATCGTGCAGGGCTGCCGGGGCGTGCGGGTGGAGCGCGCCGACCAGGGCCGCAACATCCAGCAGGCAGCCACCATCGGCTTCAACGCCAACCTGGCTTACACCACCCGGCGCAGCGACACCTTCGGGGCGTATCTGCTGGGCAAGCAGGGGCTGCTGAACGACAGCTTTGATGGTGCCGAAGGGTTTTATGTGTACGAGGAAATGCCCCACACGCTGCTGCGCGGCGGGCGCGTGCGGCGCGGGCTGGAAGGGGTGGCGGATTCGCTGCTCAAGGTGTTCGGGATTTAAGCCAGGAAGCAACCTGCCTCAGCCGAAGGCATCAGCCCTTGCACAAGCAGCGGCGCCTGGGATTTGCCCCCTCTCCCCTTGCGGGCGGGGGGAGAGGGGTGCCTGAGGGCGCAGCGCTTGTTCCCCCCTCTCCCCAACCCTCTCCCGCAAGGGGAGAGGGAGTAGGAGTCATGTGAGACAGTTACATTGGCAAAATGGCCTCTGGCGCTTGTCCATAAAGCGCCAATAGCTATCAAATTAATAGTAATTTTACCTGGGCGGCTTGCCCCGGCAGAGGCGGCTACCGGGGCAGCGGGGCCTACAGCGCCTGCAAATAGCGCTGCGCCAGCGCTTTGCGGGCGGCGCTGTCCACCCCCAACACATCCTCCAGGTAGGGCGTGATGCCGCCGTACTCGGTGTCTACCCGATGCAGCGCGGCATCGAGAAAGTTTTCCTGCACGCGCCACAGTACCTCCAGCACCTCGCGCGGCGCGGGGCCGGCCAGGCCGGCGGGTGGGCGGTAGAGGGCGTTGGTCAGCAGGTAGTCCTGCATTACCACGTCGCGCGGCACGCCCAGGGCCAGCAGGATGAGTGCGGCGGCAAAGCCCGTGCGGTCTTTGCCTGCGGTGCAGTGGAAGACCAGGGGCGCCTCGTTTTCCAGCAGCAGACGGAACAGGGCGGCAAAGCGCGGCGCGTTGTCGCCCACGAAATCCCGGTAAGTTTCCTGCATCAACCCCACGGCGTCTTGGGCTGTCAGCGGCTGGCCCGCGCGCAGCAGCTCCTGGGCCCGCTGCACCACCGTGGGCTCGATGGTGAGCGGGTGATAGGCCACGCCGGGGAGCTGGTAAGCCATAGCGGCGCGCTCGGCTTCGCCCCGGAAATCCACCGCACGGGCCACGCCCAGGGCTTGCAGTTGGGCCAGGTCGGGCGGAGTGAGCGCGGCAAGGTGGTCCGAGCGGAAGATGCGGCGCCAATGCAGCGCGCGCCCGCCGTGGCCGCGGTAACCGCCCAGGTCGCGGAAATTGGTGGCCCCTTGCAGGGGCAGCGCGCGGGTGGGACTGGAGGGCGGCGTGTGGGGTGGCTGATCGTGCATGGCCAGAGCGCAGGGAGGTTGCGGAGGTGCGGTGTCTCAGCTTAGCCCATGCGGGTGACATGCCATGTCACCCGGGTGCGCAAAGCCCTTCGGCGTGGTCTGGCTGTCGGAATGTCAGCGTGGTAGCGAGGTGACGGCGCCATCCACCGGCAGCTCCTGCGTGCCCTTGGGGCAGGGCTGGTCGGTGTAGGTGGTGCGGCCGTCCTTCACGCATTTGCGCGGGCGTGGGTCGGCGGGCTCCGAGGCGCCTGCAGCCGCCGGGCGGTCCGGCGCGGCGCGCTGCTTGTCGGGTGGCGGGGAGTCGGGGCCGGGTCGGGTGAT
>DMZZ01000311.1:0-3020 GCA_003484805.1 Comamonadaceae bacterium
TGTCGTTCTTGGCGCCTGGCATGCCCAGCATGGCGAGCAGATTGATGCCGATGAGCCGCGCCGACGAGAAGCCCGGCGCCAGGCTGGCGTGGTAGGGCTGGGTCAGGTCTTGCAGGTAGTGCAGCGCCAGCCCGGCAAAGCGCCAGCCCCAGTAAGGGTGGCCAGTGCGAAAAGCCAGCCGGGAGAGGCTTTCGTATTGGTGGATGCGCAGGAGCGGGTAGGTGCGCTTGAGGAAGCCCGCCGCCATGTAGATGGTGCTGGACTCGTGGTAGTAGCCCATGTGGAAGGGCGCCTGGGTGGAAAAGTCGAGGTGGGGATTGCCAAAGGGAATCTTGCCAAAGCCATAGGTGGGGCCCCATTCCGAGGGGTTGTCCTCCCACAGGTTGAGGTCGAGCCCATAGTCGGGTTCGTCGCTGGCCGAGGCCAGCACGACCAGGGGCGCCACGCTGTCGCCCGCACGCAGGCGCACGAAGGTGTGGCCGCCGCCGTCCTTGTCGCGGGCGGGCAGGGCGCTGACGAGGTCGTGTGCCATGCTTTCAGCCTGCGGTGCTGGCGCCCAAGGGTCGGGCTGCACGTAGAGCGCGAAGCGGCTTTGGGGCGAGACGCGCAGCGCCGTCAGAAACGCCCGGCGCAGCGCCTCGGGGCCTTGTTGCGCCACGGTGGCATCGAAGCGCAGCGGCGCGGGCAGGGGTGGGTAGTGCGCGATGTGTTTCTGGGCCCAGGCGTCCTGGTCCGCCAGCAGTTGGGCGATGGGCTGGGCCTGTGCGGCCAGGAAGGCTTCGAGCGGCTCGGCCGACACGGCGGGTGCTTGCGCCACTTCGGGCATGACCTCGAAGGCGCGGTAGTTGGCCAGGGCGTGGTTGCTCCAGGCCCACGCGGGGCTGGTGGCGCTCAGGCTGAGCAGGGAGGTGACGATCAGGCGTTTCATGGGGGTGCCTCGGTGTTCAATCGTGTGAAGGGTAGCCGGTGATGGCGCGAATGTCTCGGTACAGGGGCTGCAGCCTTTCGTACATGCGGCAATAGACGCGCCGGTAGAGCTGCGCGTAGGTGCGAGCGTGTTCGGGTTCGGGCTGAAACACCTGGCCGATGCGCGTCATCTCACGCACGGCGGTGGCAAAGTCGGGGTGCAGCCCCAGGCCCACGCTGGCCAGGATGGCCGCGCCCAGGCCGCTGGTCTCGTACAGGTGCGGCCGCTCGCAGGGCAGGTTGAAGATGTTGGCGGTGATCTGCATGGCCGCGTCGCTCTGCGAGCCGCCGCCCGACACACGCACGCGCTCGATGGCCGCGCCGCCGCGCTTTTCGATGCGCTCCTTGGCCTCGCGCAGCGCGTAGGCCAGGCCTTCAAGAATGGCGCGGTAGAGGTGGGCGCGGGTGTGCACGTCGCCAAACCCAATCACCGCACCCTTGGCCTCGGGGCCGGGGACCTTGATGCCGGGGTTCCAGAAGGGCTGCAGCATCAGGCCCTGCGCGCCGGGGGGCACGGCGTTGACCAGGTTGTCAAACAGGCTCTCGGGCGACACGCCGCGCTCTTGTGCCAGCAATTGCTCGTGCTGGCCGAACTGCTCCTTGAACCAGCTCACCATCCAGAAGCCCCGCGTGATCTGCACCTCGGTGTTGTAGTGCCCCGGCACGGCCGCCTGGTAGGGCGGAATGAAGGGCGTGGCCTCCAGGTAGCGCGGCGTGGTGGTGTTGATGGTGGCGGCCGTGCCGTAGGAGAGGCAGGCGATCTCGGGCGTGAGGCAGCCCGCGCCAATCACCTCGCAGGCCTTGTCGGCCGCGCCCGCCACCACAGGGAGGCCGACGGGGATTCCCGTGGCCTGCGCGGCCTGCGCGCTCACCTGGCCAATGACGGTGCCCGCCTGCACCAGCTCGGGCAGCATGCTTGGGCGAATGGGCAGGGCGTGCCACTTCCAGTCGTGCGGCGGTGCCCAGCGGCCCTTCTTGTAGTCGAACGGCACATAGCCCACCTGCGAGGCCACCGAATCGACGAAGCGCCCGGTCAGCCGGTGGTGCAGGTAGCCCGAGAGCAGCAAAAACTTGTCGGTGCGCGCCCAGAGTTCGGGCTGGTGCTGGGCGATCCAGTTGGCCTCGGCCTCGCGCTGGAAGTGGCGCACGGTGTCGCGCATGCCGATGGCGGCGAACGCCGCCTCCCACCACCAGGGCAGGCGCGGGGCGTGCTCGGCGCGGCGTTGGTCGAGCCAGATCATCGAGGGGCGCAGCGGCTGCCCATCGGCCCCCAGCGACACGGTGGTGCCGCGCTGCGTGGTGACCACGACCCCGGCGATGGATTCCTTCGGGATGGAGGTGCTGGCCCACAGGCGCTCGCAGGCCTGGCACAGGGTCTGCCAGAAGGCGTCGGGGTCGTTCTCCATCCAGCCGGGTTCGGGCGAGCGGTAGGTGGTGATGGGCACCTGCGCCTTGTCCACCAGGTTGCCGTGCAGGTCGAACAGCAGGGCGCGCACGCTCTGCGTGCCGTTGTCGATGGCGAGCAGGTAGGGCTTTGTCATGGGGTCTCCATTGCTCTTGTTGTTATAGCTGTTGGCGCTTGATGGGTCAGCGTTTGAGGCTTTTTTTATTCAAACTCTGGCGGCTTAGCGCCGGGCAGTTGGTAGTGCGCTGCGATGAGGGCGCGGTAGCGGGCGGTTTCCTCCTGCCAGCGCGCATCGCTCCAGCCCAGGTGCGGTGCGCAGAGCTGGCGGATGCGCGGCAGGTGTTGCAGTGCGCCGTGCGCCAGCAGAAGGCCCAGCCGCGTGCGGCGCAGCAGCAGGTCGTCGAGGTGCTCCACCGCCTCGTGGCGGGCGGCCAGTGCCAGCTCGATCCACAGTGTCTGCGTGCCGGCAATGCATTCCAGGTCTTCGTCCTGCGCACCGGCGCACAGGGGCGCGGCCAGGCTGCCGTAGCGCGCCTGCAGGCGCTGGCGCACGGCGGGGCTCCAGCGTGGGTTCAAGGGGCTGGCGGGGGTGAACAAGGGCGCATCGCTGCGCGCAAACGGCTGGCCCACATGCGGCGCGGCCAGGGCC
>DMZZ01000240.1:0-9939 GCA_003484805.1 Comamonadaceae bacterium
GAATTTCTAACTCAGGACACTAGCATGAAGGCTTCCCCCACCTATCGGAGCCCCCCATGAGCGTCGCCAAAGTCATTGAAGTCAGTGCCACCAGCAAAACCAGTTTCGAGGATGCCATCAACCAGGGCATTGCCCGCGCCTGCGACACCATCGCCAACGTGCGCGGTGCGTGGATCAAGGAACAGAAGGTGTCCATCGAGAACGGTGCCATCACCGGCTACCGCGTGAACATGCAGGTCACCTTCGTCCTCGACGAAAAACAAGCCCCTTGACGCGCGTAAGCGCCGTCTGGCTCCGCCCTAACTGCGCCGAGGCGCCCCCGCGCAGACGCGACCCAGCTGGAAAGCCAGGCGCTGCAGCGCCTGCCAGGGGCCGACAGGCCAATCGGGCACCTTGAGGCCCTTGACGATGCCATCGACCACATGGGCGGACTGCAGCAGGCGGTCTGCGCTGGCGTCGGTCAGGCGCGGCAGGATGCGCTCGTACAGCCGCTCCTTCACGCCCCAGACGCGGTTCTCGCGCAGTGCCATGGGCAGGGGCTTGTCTGCGTTCATGGCGTCTTTCACGCGTTTGAGGGCACGGATGTCCTCGGCCAGCGCCCAGTGCACCAGCACGGGCGCCTCGCCTTCGGCCTCCAGGCCGTCGAGCATGCGCTGCGTACGCAGCACCTGGCCCGCGAGCACGGCCTCGGAGAGTTTGAACACGTCGTAGCGCGCCACGTTCAGCACGGCCGCTTCCACCTGCACCCATGAGAGTTCGCCGGGCGGGTGCAGCAGGCCGAGCTTTTGTATTTCCTGGTGCGCCGCCAGCAGGTTGCCCTCCACCCGGTCGGCGAAGAACTGCAGCGTGCGCTGGCCTTCTTCACCCGGGGCCACGCGCTGGCCCTGCATGCCCAGGCGCTGGGCGATCCACTGGGGAAGCTGGGCGCGCTCGATCGGGTCTACTTGCACCGCCACGCCCGCGCTTTCGAGCGCGGTGAACCAGCCGCCAGTCTTGGTGGCCTTATCCAGGCGCGGCAGTTGCACCAGCGTGAGCGTGCTGTCGTTGCCGCGTGCGGCCTCGGCCATCTGCTGCAGCGCCGCGCTGCCATCCTTGCCGGGCTTGCCCGAGGGGATGCGGATCTCGATGATCTGCCGGTCGGCGAACAGACTCAAGGACCCGCCCGCCGCCCGCACCGCACTCCAGTCGAAATGCGCCCCCGCCACGGTGAAGCTGCTGCGCTCGGAGTAACCCTGGGCGCGCGCCAGCGCGCGAATGGCGTCGGCCGCCTCCTGTTGCAGCAGGGGCTCGTCGCCGTGCAGCACATAAAGGGGGGCGAGGCCGCGCTGCAGCTGTGCGGGGAGTTGGGCCAAGGCGACTTGCATGCCCGGCAGTGTATCGCCGCACCCCGGCACCCACACAAATTGCGCACATCGCTATTTTTAGTAGCCATATTGTTTAATTACTTGGATAAATTGCACAGGCTTCTCACTTTTCATTGGCTCCGTGCCTGCGGACAATGCTTCTCAGAACAGGCAAAGGAGATGGTCATGGTGAATTACATGGGAGTGAACAGCGTGCGCGAACTGGTGCGGCAG
This sequence comes from Comamonadaceae bacterium, assembly GCA_003484805.1. Taxonomy (GTDB): domain Bacteria; phylum Pseudomonadota; class Gammaproteobacteria; order Burkholderiales; family Burkholderiaceae_C; genus Simplicispira. The sequence continues at coordinate 1,578 of DMZZ01000240.1, forward strand.
GTGGGGCTGGCGCGCTTCCTGCAGCAACTGGTGGACGCCATGGACAGCGACTACCGGCGCTGGGAGCAGTTCGACAAGTCGGCGCGGCACGCCATCCATTCGCCCGTGGGCGTGATCGAACTCATGCCCACCAGCGATGGGCAGCTGTACTGCTTCAAGTACGTCAACGGCCACCCCAAAAACACGGCCGAGGGGCTGCTCACGGTCACCGCCTTCGGCGTGCTGGCCGATGTGGACACGGGCTACCCGCTGCTGGTGTCCGAACTCACGCTCACCACCGCGCTGCGCACCGCCGCCATGTCGGTGCTGGCCGCACGCCACCTGGCCCGGCCCGACAGCCGCCGCATGGCGCTGATCGGCAACGGCGCGCAGAGCGAGTTCCAGGCGCTGGCCTTCCACCACCTGCTGGGTATCCGTGAGTTGCGTCTGTTCGACACCGACCCCGGCGCCAGCCTCAAGCTGGAGCGCAACCTGGCGCGCCTAGCGCTGCCGGGCCTGGTGGTGGAGCGCTGTGCCAGCGTGCAAGAGGCCGTGCGCGGCTGCGACATCGTGACCACGGCCACGGCCGACAAGCGCAACGCCACCATATTGCTGCCGGAGATGATCGAGGCAGGCATGCACCTCAACGCCGTGGGCGGCGACTGCCCGGGAAAGACCGAACTGCACGCCGACGTCCTGCGCCGCCCCGACGCGCGCGTGGTGGTGGAGTTCGAGCCGCAGTCGCGCATCGAGGGCGAGATCCAGCAGATGCCGGCCGGCTTTGCCGTGACCGAATTCGCCCAGGTGTTGCGCGGCCAGGCCCCGGGCCGGCGCACGGCGCAGGAGGTGACGGTATTCGACTCCGTGGGTTTCGCGCTGGAAGACTTCTCCGCCCTGCGCACGCTGCACGCGCTGCTGCAACAATACCCGCACCTGGGCACGCCCATCGACCTGATTCCGCAGATGGACAACCCCAAGGACCTGTTCGGCCTGCTGCACGCCCCGGCGCCCCAGGCCCGCGCACCCTTGCCAACCGAGGCCCAACCCGCATGAACGAACGTCCTGCCCCTGACATCAGCCTGATTGGCGCCCCCACCGACATCGGCGCGGGCGCGCGCGGCGCCTCCATGGGCCCCGAGGCGCTGCGCGTCGCCGGTTTGCAGGCAGCGCTGGAGGCGCGCGGCCTGCAGGTGGCAGACCGGGGCAACCTCCATGGCCCGGCCAACCCCTGGCTGCCGCCCGTGGACGGCTACCGCCACCTGCCCCAGGTGGTGGAATGGAACCGCGCCGTGTTCGACGCCGTGCGGGACGAACTGCGCCAGGGCCGCCTGCCCATCCTGCTTGGCGGCGACCACAGCCTGGGCCTGGGCAGCATCAGCGCCGTGGCGCGCCACTGTGTGGATACCGGGCGCACGCTGCGCGTGCTCTGGCTTGACGCGCATGCTGACTTCAACACCAGCGCACTCACGCCCAGCGGCAACGTGCACGGCATGCCGGTGGCCTGCCTGTGCGGCTTCGGCCCCGCAGCGCTCACGCACCTGGCCGACATGCCCGGCGGCGGCCCAGCGCTGCGCCCGGAGCAGATCCGCCAGATCGGCATCCGCAGCGTGGATGCGGGCGAAAAGCGCTTGGTGCACGCGCAGGGGCTGGAAGTGTTCGACATGCGCTTCATCGACGAGGTGGGCATGCGCCAGACCATGCTGCAGGCGCTCGACGGCCTGGACGAGCACACCCACCTGCATGTGAGCTTCGACGTGGACTTCCTCGACCCCGAGATCGCGCCCGGCGTGGGCACCACCGTGCCCGGCGGCCCTACCTACCGGGAGGCGCAGTTGTGCATGGAGATGATTGCCGACAGCGGCCGCCTGGCCTCGCTTGACATCGTCGAACTCAACCCGGCGCTGGACGTGCGCAACAAGACGGCCCTGCTGGCCGTGGATCTGGTTGAGTCGTTGTTTGGCAAGAGCACGCTGATGCGCCCGCTCGCAAGGCCCTGAGAACAATCAAAAACACCTGACTATGTACATACCTCAAACCTCTCTCCCCAATCCGTTCTGGCTGAGCCTGTCGAAGCCAGGGCGCCCTTTGCCAACAGCCCTTCGACAGGCTCAGGGCGAACGGGTCTATCTGAGGTAAGTACCTAATCAGGCAAAAACAATAGCTGCCAGCGCTTACCCAGTAAGCGCCAGAGCCGTTTTTGGTTTAATTTTTCTTTACTGCCGCCAGACGGCGCAGGAGCTGTTGCACGATGTCTGTCTGCATGTTGCGGTAGAGCAGCCCTTCCTCGGCCTCCTTGGCCAGGGCGATGGTTTCGCTGAAGCTGATGTCGCGTGTCTGCAGCAGCTCGGTGGGGGGAATGCGCTCGTCGCCCTGGGGCGTGCGCAAACGAAAGCGCACGCGCAGGCGCAATTGCAGCTCGCGCACCTGGCCCGAGGGCGTCAGCCCCACGATGGCGCGCTCGTGCTGCTCCGACAGCAGATCCAGCACCATCTCTGCCGTGGGCATCGCTGCGGCATCGCGCAGCACGCGCAACGTACCTCCGGCACCTTCCAGCGTGCGCTGTAGTTCACGCGCCAACTGCGAACCCACAGGGGCAGCGATATAGAGCGTGTTGAACGCGAATTCCGGCGCCCCCCGCAGGCGAAAGCCACAGCCCGCCAGCAGGGCCGCAGGCGCGAAGGTCAGCAAGGCGCGGCGCTGCATGTTCAGACCACCACGTTCACAAGGCGCCCGGGCACCACCACCACGCGCTTGGGATGAGCGCCGCCGGAATGGGCCGCAAACACCTCGCTGGCCAGCGCGATGCGTTCGATTTCGGCCTTTTCGGCTGTGGCGGGCACGAGGATGGAGCCGCGCAGCTTGCCATTGACCTGCAACACCAGTTCGATTTCGTCCTGCACCAGGGCATGGGGATCCACCTGCGGCCAGGGCGCATCCAGCAGGTCGCCCAGGTGGGCGGCGTAGCCCAGTTCGCTCCACAGCCCGTGCGTGATGTGCGGCGTGGCCGGGTACAGGCAGCGCAGCAGGATGCCGAAGCCTTCAATCAACGCCACCGGGGCGCCGTCGCTGTCCAGTGCCTTGAAGTCTTCGAGTGCGTTGATCATCTTCATCGCACCCGACACCACGGTGTTGTACTGCATGCGCTGGTAGTCGTAGTCCACCTGCTTAAGCACGCTGTGGATCTCCAGGCGCAGGGCCTTGGCCTCTTTGCCAAATTTGACATCATTTAGGCTTACAGCGCCCGCCACACCTGCGTTAGCCGCTACGTTATCCATAGCAGACAACTTGACACCAAAACTCCATACCCGGCGCAGGAAGCGGTAGCTGCCCTCCACCGCCGCGTCGTTCCACTCCAGCGTGGCCTCGGGTGGCGCGGTGAACATGGTGTACAGGCGCGCGGTGTCGGCGCCGTACTTGGCGATCAGATCCTGCGGATCGACACCATTGCGCTCGGACTTGCCCATCTTGCCCACACCGCCGTATTCGAGCTCCAGACCCTTCGGATACTCTCCTTCGGCCTCGGTCAGCCTGCCGCCCACAATGCGCCCTTGCGCATCCAGCACCTGGGTGACGGCTTCTGGCGGGAAGTAGTTTTTCCCGCCCTTCTCATCGCGCCAGAAATAGATCTGATTGAGCACCATGCCCTGCGTCAACAGTTTGGTGAAAGGTTCATCCACCGTGACCAACCCCAGGTCGCGCATGACCTTGGTCCAGAAGCGCGCGTACAAGAGGTGCAGGATGGCATGCTCTACACCGCCGATGTACTGATCCATGCCGCTGCCACCCATGGTGGCCTGCGGGTCGCGCATCCAGTAGGCCGTGCCGTCGCCCACCATCTGCTCGCTGTTCTTCGGGTCGCAATAGCGCATGAAATACCACGAACTGTCCACGAAGGTGTCCATGGTGTCGGTCTCGCGGCGCGCCGTCTTGCCGCAGCAGGGGCAGACCACCCCGGCATGGAAGACCTCGCTCTTGACCAGCGGGTTGCCCGAGCCATCGGGCACCAGGTCTGGCGGCAGCACCACGGGCAGATCTTTCTCGGGCACGGGCTGCGGGCCGCAATCGGGGCAGTGGATGATCGGGATTGGCGTGCCCCAGTAGCGCTGGCGGCTCACACCCCAGTCGCGCAGGCGCCAGGTGGTTTTGAGTTCGCCCAGACCCTTTTCGCCCAGCGCATGGGCCACGGCGGCCACGGCGGCCTTGTAGGGCAGGCCGCTGAAGCTGTCGGAGTTGACCGTCACGCCACGCTGTTTGTCGGCGTACCAGTCTTGCCACTGGTGGTAGTTGAAGGTTTCGCCATCGACCAGCACCACCTGCTTGATCTCGATGCCGTACTTGAGCGCGAAGGCAAAGTCGCGCTCGTCGTGCGCGGGCACGCCCATCACGGCGCCATCGCCATAAGACATGAGCACATAGTTGCCGACCCAGACCTCGACCTTTTCCTCGGTCAGAGGGTGCGTGACGAACAGGCCCGTGGGCACGCCTTTTTTCTCCTGCGTGGCGAGTTCGGCCTCGGTGGTGCCGCCGCTCTTGCATTCTTCAATGAAGGCGGCGAGCTGCGGGTTGCTCTTGGCGGCATGGGTGGCCAGCGGGTGCTCGGGCGCCACGGCGCAGAAGGTCACACCCATGATGGTGTCGGCGCGCGTGGTGAACACATACATCTTGCCGTCGCCGATGAGCGCACCCTCATCGCCCGCAATGTCGTGCGGGAAGGCAAAGCGCACCCCTTCACTCTTGCCGATCCAGTTCTCCTGCATCAGCTTCACACGCTCGGGCCAGCCGGGCAACTTGTCGCTGGTCACGAAGTCGAGCAGTTCTTCGGCGTACTCGGTGATCTTGAGGTAGTAGCCCGGAATTTCGCGTTTTTCCACGGTGGCGCCCGTGCGCCAGCCTTTGCCGTCGATCACCTGCTCATTGGCCAGCACGGTCTGGTCCACCGGGTCCCAGTTCACGACCTGGGTCTTGCGGTAGGCGATGCCTTTCTCCAGCATCTTCAGGAACAGCCATTGGTTCCATCGGTAATAGTCGGGGTCGCAGGTGGCGACCTCACGGCTCCAGTCGATGGCCAGCCCCATCGCCTGCATCTGCTGCTTCATGTAGGCGATATTTTCGTACGTCCACTTCGCGGGCGGCACGCCATTCTTCAGCGCGGCGTTTTCGGCGGGCAGGCCAAAGGCGTCCCAGCCCATGGGCATGAGCACGTTGTAGCCGCTCATGCGCAGCTGGCGTGCAAGCATGTCGTTGATGGTGTAGTTGCGCACATGGCCCATGTGCAGCTTGCCGCTGGGGTAGGGCAGCATGGAGCAGGCGTAGAACTTTTTCTTGCTGGCGTCTTCGGTCACGCAGTAGGCGTCGGTGGCCGTCCAGTGGGCCTGCGCGGCGCGCTCGACCTCGGTGTGTTGGTATTTGTCTTGCATGGAAGCCCGGAAATTGGTGAAAGCAGCCGCAAACCGCTGCGCTGCCCGGATTTTAGGCGCTGACAGCGCCCGCTCAGCGCGGCGCCACCGGCTCGGCCACGAAGCCGATGCGCTGCAGCCCGGCAGCATGGACCGCACCCATGATCTCGACCACCCGGCCATACGGTACGGTGGTGTCGGCGCGCAATTGCACTTCGGTGTCGGGTTGGCTGGCAGCAGTCTCCGCCAGGGCCTGCTCCAGCGCGTCTTGCGTCAGCGGCTGGTCGTTCAGAAACACCTTCCCGGTCTTGTCCACCACCAGGGTGATCGATTGCGGTGGGGCCCCGGGCACGGCGCCGTCGGCACGCGGCAGGTCAAGCCGTATGGAGCTGGCCAGCAGCGGTGCGGTGAGGATGAAAATGACCACCAGCACCAGCATCACATCGACCAGCGGCGTCATGTTGATGTCACTCATGGGCCGAGGGGGGCTGGTGCGTTCGAGTCGACCAAAAGCCACGGCATGCCCTCCGTTTCAGGCCGCCTGCGGGGACGCAGGGGTGGGGTCGAGCAAAAGCTCGCGCAGGTCGAGCGCGAAGCCTTCCAGGTCGGCCTCGATGCGCCCCACGATGCGGCCGAACCAGTTGTAGGCCAGCACGGCCGGAATGGCCACGGCCAGCCCGGCGGCCGTCATGATGAGCGCCTCGCCCACCGGACCGGCCACCCGGTCAATGCTGATCTGGCCCGCCCCGGCAATGGCCGAGAGCGCGTGGTAGATGCCCCAGACGGTGCCTAGCAGGCCGACGAAGGGGGCGGTGGAGCCCACGGTGGCCAGCAACACCTGGCCGAATTGCAGCTTGCCCAGCACGGTGTGCAGGGCATCGCGCAGCACGCGCGTGAGCTGCTGGCCCCGGCTGCCGGCCTGCGCCAGCGTACCCGTGGCGGGCGCATGGGCCACCGTATCGGCGGCCACCACCAGCGGCAGCACCATGGCTTCGCGGTCGAACGCCGCCAATGTCTGGCGCGCGGCCGCAAAGCCCGGCGCCTGCCAGAAAGCCGCCATGCAACGCGTCACGTCGCTGGCGGCGCGGCGCAGCACCCAGACTTTCCAGACGATCACCACCCAGCTCGCCACCGACATCGCCAGCAGGCACAGCGCCGTGCCTTGTGTGACGGCATCGCCCTGGTACCACCAGTGCAGAGGGTCCATGGCGGGCGTCAGTTCAGGCCGAGCACGTCGAACATGTCGAACATGCCGGTGCGGTGCGCGCGCAGGAAGCGCACCGCACGCAGGCTGCCCTGCGCATAGGTGGCGCGGCTCGACGACTTGTGCGTGACTTCGATGCGCTCGCCAGTGCCAGCGAACAGCACGGTGTGGTCGCCCACAATGTCGCCGCCACGGATGGTGGCAAAACCGATGCTCGACGGATCGCGCTCGCCCGTCACGCCTTCGCGGGCATACACGGCGCAGTCCTTGAGGTCGCGGCCGAGCGCCCCGGCGATGACTTCGCCCATCTTGAGAGCCGTGCCTGAAGGCGCATCGACCTTGTGGCGGTGGTGCGCCTCGATGATCTCGATGTCGTAGCCGGTGGACAGCGCCTTGGCCGCCATCTCCAGCAGCTTGAGGGTGACGTTCACGCCCACACTCATGTTGGGCGCCATGACGATGGCCGTGCATTGGGCGTGGGCGACGATTTCGGCTTTTTGCGCTTCGGTGAAGCCCGTGGTGCCGATGACGGCCTTGACGCCCAGCTCGGCACACACCGCCAGATGGGCCAGCGTGCCCTCAGGGCGCGTGAAGTCGATCAGCACGTCAGCGTTTTTCAGGCCCTCGCGCAGGTCGGCGGTGATTGGCACTCCGCTGGCCACGCCGAGAAAGGCGGTGGCATCCGAGCCAATAGCGACGCTTGAAGGCAAGTCCAAGGCCCCGGCGAGAATGCAGTCGTCACTGGCGCGCAGTGCCTCGATCAGCATGCGGCCCATGCGGCCGGAGGCGCCTGCCACGGCCACGCGGCAGGGAGAAAGAGAGGGCGCGGGTGGGGTCATCCCAGTCATGTCGTTCCTTGTGTGCATGCGGCCCGCCAGGGCGGCCGGGGCCGTGCTGGGTCAGCGGACGGCGGGTTCCAGCGGCGGGTAGCGGTTGGCGGGTGCGGGGGCCGCGGGGGCCTCGTCCGCTTTCACCGGCGCACGCGCCGGAAATCGGGCCAGCTGCTCGGGCGTAGCCTCCAGCACCGGCACCTTGCGCTTGCCCTTGCGGGAATCGAGCGAGGCGACGAATTCGCTTTCCGAGGGCATTTCATCGCCCTCGAAGCGCTCCAGCGCATCCCCCTTGAAAAACACCGTGAGCTTGCGCGTTTGCGCATCGACGCCGGGACGCTTGAGCGTGAAGACATATTCCCAGCGGTCGGCGTGGAACAGGCTGCTGACCAGGGGCGTGCCCAGGATGTCGCGCACCTGCTGACGCCCCATGCCGGTCTGCAAGGCCTCCACCTGCTCGCGCGAAACAAAATTGCCCTGCACGACGTCCACCTTGTACGGCGTGACAACGCTGGCCAGGCGGGTACTGGCACCGTCGAAACTGCCGCAGGCCGCCAGGCCTGCACCAATCAACAGGGCGAAGCCCCAACGGGCACTGCGATGGGCGAAAGCGGGCATGTGAAAAAGGCTTGAGGATATGATCGGCCCATTGTAGCGGCAGGCTCTCCCGAACCCTGGCGCCCCGCGAGCCCGTCGCTCTGACAGCGGCGCACCAGAGACCTTGCCATGACGAACATCGACGAACTCAAGAGCACCGGGCTCAAGGCCACGCTGCCACGGTTGAAGATTCTTGAGATCTTCCAGAAGGGCGCACAGCGCCACATGACGGCCGAGGACGTGTTCCGCGTTCTGCTGGAAGAGCGTTCGGACATCGGTCTGGCCACGGTCTACCGGGTACTGACGCAGTTCGAGCAGGCCGGCATCCTGTGCCGCAACAATTTCGAGAGCGGCAA
>DMZZ01000022.1:0-5748 GCA_003484805.1 Comamonadaceae bacterium
AAGTCTTTCTCGATGTCGTAGGGCAACTTGCCCATGAGCGCGGGGTTCACCGAGTGGTGGATGGCCGCCACGAACAGGCCGTAGCCATCGGGCGCCTCCTTGGCGGCTGCCGAGGCGCCGACCACGCCGCCCGCGCCCGCGCGGTTGTCGATCACGGTGGGCGTTTTCCAGATCTCGGACAGCTTCTGGCTGAAGATGCGGGCCGTGGTGTCCACCGGCCCCCCGGGCGGAAACGGCACGATGAAACGCACCGGCTTGGTGGGCCAGGGATCGGCCGCCAGGGCGGCCAGCGGGTGGGCGGCGGCCAGCAGGCTGGCGGCCATGAAGTTGCGGCGCGAAAGGGACGAATGCATGGGGGGGTCTCCGGTCGTTCAGTTTTGCAGGCCCTGGGCCTGGTGTTTCAGGATGCGCTTGAGCACCTTGCCGTTGGTGTTGGTCGGCAATTCGTCCAGGGCGACGATGTGCGAGGGGCGCTTGTAGGGCGCCAGCAGGTCGCGCAAGTGCGCCTGCAGGGCCTGGGTGTCCAGCGTGGCGCCGGGGCGCAGTTCGACGAAGGCGACGATCTCTTCGTTACCGTCTTCCACGGTGCGGCCCACCACGGACGAGCGCTGGATGCTCGGGTGGGTGTTGAGCGCCGTCTCGACCTCGGCCGGATAGACATTGAAGCCCGAGCGGATGATCATCTCTTTCAGGCGCCCGACGACGAACAGCGCACCATCGTCCTGCAGCTCGCCCAGGTCGCCGCTGGCGTACCAGCCGCCCGCACGCATCACGGCGGCGGTGGCGGCCGGGTCGCGGAAATAGCCGGGCATGAGGCCCCGGCCGCGGATCCATAGCTCGCCGCGTTCGCCCCGCGGCAGCGGCTGGCCGCTGTCGGGGTCGGTGACCTGCACCTGCGCCTCGGCCACGGCGTAGCCGGCGCTGGTGTCGGGGCGCTGCTCGCCCAGGCGCGTCAGGTGCACCGAACCGGCGTATTCCGACAGGCCGTAGCCGTGGTGCAGCGCCTGGTCAAAGGCGGCCTCCACGCGTTTTTTCAGCGCCAGGTCCAGCGGGCCGGCGCCGGTGTAAAGGTAGCGCAGCGCCGGCGCCTCGGGCTGCTCTATGCCGCGCTCCTGCAGGTGCGCCATCAGGCGCGAGAACAGCGCCGGCGGCCCCTGCAGCTGCGACACGCCATGACGGGCCAGCGCATCGAGCAGGTCGTCGGGGTCGAATTGCGGCCGCATGACGAGCTGCGCGCCGGCCAGCAGCGAGCTGATCAGCACCGTGCCCAGCCCGAAGATGTGGGTCATGGGCACGAAGGCGTAGCTGCGGTCCTGCGGGCCCAGCGCGCGCGAGGCGCCGGAGACGCGCGCGAAGTGGATCAGCGCGTCGTGCGTCAGCATCACGCCCTTGGGCTCTCCGGTGGTGCCCGAGGTGAAGATCAGCGCCGCCACCGCATCGCGCAGGGGGGCCGCCTCGGGCTGCGCATCAGCGCGCACGGCGCTGTGCTGCATGCCCGGCAGGGCCGAGTCCACTGCGGCAAAGCGCTGCGCATGCGTGGCGGCGCTGCATGATGCCGCAGCCGTGAAGAACACCACGCGCGCATCGGCCTTGGCAGCGAAGGCGTCGATCTCGGCGGGCGCCATGCGCGCGTTCACGCCGCAGGACCACGCGCCTACGCGGCTGCAGGCCAGGATCAGCGCGGCATGCTCGGGGCAGTTCTCGGCCACGACCAGCACGCGATCGCCGGGGCGCACGTCCAGCGAACGCAGCTCGGCCTCGGCCGTGTCGGTGAGCGCGCCCAGGTCGGCAAAACTCAGGCTGCGGCCGTCCGGCAGATGGATGAAGGGCTGCTGCGGCGCCTCGGCCAGCCAGCGGTCCAGCAGGTGGTGGATGGATTGACTCATGCGTATTCCGGGAGTTGTGGCGCTGCGTGCAACATGGGCGCGACCCGGGCGAGGCACACCGGGCAAGGGCTGCACCGCACCGAGGGTGTCACCCCCCTCTCGAGCGCAACCGCAGGGGGGGGTGGGGGGGCTGGTCAGTCGATCACGATGCCCTGGGTCACGGTGGCCCACATGGCGCGCTCCTGGGCGCCGCGTTCAGCCAGCTTCTGCGGTGCGCCGGTCCATTCGTCGTAGCCCAGCTCCTTGTAGCGCTTCTTCAGCTCGGGCTGCGCCAGCGCGGCGTTGATGGCCTTGTTGAGTTTGGCCAGCAGTTCGGGGCTCATACCCTTGGGGCCGTAGACACCGTACCAGCCGCCCACATCAAAACCCTTGAGGCCCTCGATGCCCGATTCGGCAAAGGTCGGCACGTCGGGCAGCGAGGCGTTGCGCTGCGGCGAGGTGACGGCAATGGCGCGCACCTTGCCGCTGTGGATGTAGGTGCTGGCGGTGCTGATGATGTCCAGCATCATGTTGAGCTGCCCGCCGATGACGTCGGTCATGGCCGGTGCGTTGCCCTTGTAGGGGATGTGGTTCATCTCGATGCCGCTGCGCTTGGCAAACAGCAGCGCGCCCAGGTGGTTGGAGCCGCCCACGCCGGCAGAGCCGTAGGCCAGCTTGCCGGGGTTGGTTTTGGCATGGGCCACCAGCTCGCGCACGCTCTTGTAGGGCTCGTTGTTGTTCACCACGAGCACGTTGTAGTAGCTCAGGATGGGCGCCACGGGCGTCAGGTCCTTGACCGGATCGAACGGCATCTTGGTCATCACGTTGGGGCTGATGGTGACGGTGGGGCTGGCGGCAAACCACAAGGTCATGCCATCGGGCTTGGCGCGCACCACCTCGTTGCCGGCAATGGTGGCGTTGGCGCCGGTCTTGTTCTCCACCATGACCGGCATGCCCAGTTCCTTGGCCAGCGCCGGCGCAAACAGACGGGCGCCCTGGTCCACGGGGCCGCCTGCGGCATAACCGACGATGAGGCGCACGGGTTGGCCGTCCTGCGCGGCGGCGGGCCATGCCAAGGCCAGGGGTGCCAGGGCCAGGGCGGTCAGGGCAAAGCGGCGGGGGAATGCGGTCATGGGGGAAATCTCCTGTGCGTCGTTGGAATCGGATGTCACCGGTGCAAGAGCCGTCACGGGCTGCGCCGCAGTGTTACGGACGCAATGATGGGCCGGTGGCGCTGCAATAGGAATCTGCCTTTGCCTAAGCCGGGGTTTGACGCTGCTTAGGCCCGGGTGAACCCCGAGAACGGCCACCGGCCTCACGTCGCCCAGGGCAGGCCGCATGGAGTCGAGGCCGGTTGGCTTCGCTGGAGTGCGCATCCCACGGCCGTTTTGGGTTAACAATTCCCGCATGCAACACCACCCGCTACCCACCCCCGACATCCCGCCCAGCCCCTTCGAAGGCGAGGCGCCCGACATGTTTTTTGGCCTGCCCATGGCCATGGTGCGCGCCATGGCGCTGCGCGGCGAGCGCATCGGCCACGACATGGCGCAGGTGCGCATGCGCTTCCAGCCCGACCAGGCGAACAGCCGCGGCGAGGTGCATGGCGGCTCGATCGCCACGCTGCTCGATTGCACGCTGGCCGCGGCGGCGCGCGCGCACTATCCGGCCGCCTATGGCGTGGCGACCATCGACCTGACGCTGCACTATGTTGCGGCGGGCAGCGGCGACCTGATTGCCACCGCGCGCTGCGAGCGGCGCGGGCGCTCGATCAGCTTTGCGCGCGGCGAGGTGCGCGCCGAGGACGGCCGCCTGGTGGCCCTGGCCACCGGGTCATTCAAGCTGATCGTGCGCACCCCGGCCTCCGACGGGGCCTAGCGCCCGGCGGGGCGGTGCGCCCCGCCACCCCCATCACACCCGTTCGAACACCGCGGCAATGCCCTGGCCGCCGCCGATGCACATGGTCTCCAGTCCATAGCGGCCGCCCCGGCGCTGCAGCTCGTGCAGCAGGGTGGAGAGCATGCGCACGCCGGTGGCGCCAATCGGGTGGCCCAGCGAAATGCCCGAGCCGTTGACGTTCAGGCGCGCAGGGTCGTCCCACTGCCAGCCCTTGAGCACGGCCAGCACCTGGCAGGCAAAGGCTTCGTTGAGTTCCACCAGGTCCATCTGGTCCACGCTCAGCTTGAGGCGCTCCATCAGCTTGTGCACCGCCGGCACCGGGCCGATGCCCATGTGCGAGGGCTCGCAGCCCGCCGCCGCCCAGCCCACCAGTGTGGCCATGGGGGTCAGGCCCAGCTCTTCGAGCTTGTCCTCGGCCACCACCAGGCAGGCCGCAGCCGCGTCGTTCTGCTGGCTGGCGTTGCCGGCGGTCACGGTGCCGCCCTGGATGAGCGGGCGCAGCTTGGCCAGCGTGTCCATGGTGGTTTCGGGGCGGAAGCCCTCGTCGCGGGCAAAAACCTTGGGCTCGCCCTTTTTCTGCGGCACGTTGGCGGGCACGATCTCGGCGTCAAACCGCCCCTCGGCCCAGGCGGCAGCGGCGCGCTGGTGGCTGCGCAGGGCATAGGCGTCGGCGGCTTCGCGGGTGATGCCGTAGTCGCGCGCCAGGTTCTCGGCGGTTTCGATCATTCCCGAGATGGCGCCAAAGCGCTCAACCGGCTGCGAGCGCTCGCGCCCGCGCTCCAGGCGGTCGTGCAGCGTCACGCTGCCCGCGCGCGCGCCCCAGCGCATGTCGGTGGTGTAGTACTCGATGTTGCTCATGCTCTCCACGCCACCGGCCACCACGACGTCGGCGGCGCCGCTCTGCACCATCATGGCGGCGGTCACCACGGCCTGCAGGCCGCCCCCGCAGCGGCGGTCGAGCTGCATGCCGGGCACCTGCACCGGCAGACCGGCCTGCAGCGCGGCCCAGCGGCCCACGCAGGGTGTTTCGCTGCTCGCGTACGACTGCGCAAACACCACGTCGTCGATGCGGGCGGGGTCGATGCGGCTGCGTTCCAGCAGGGCGCGCAGGGTGATGGCGGCCAGCTCCTCGACGGGCACGGGGCGCAGGCTGCCGCCGAAGGTGCCCACGGGGGTGCGCAAGGGGGTAACGATGGCGGCTCGGCGCATGGTGCGTCTCCTAAAAATATGAATAAAAAAGGCTGCAAGCGCTTATCTGGCAAGCGCTGGCAGCTATGACTTTTGACCAAAAGCCGCACCACAGCGGCGCAGCGTCTCGTGGGCCTGGCGCTCCAGGTCCTCGCGGTGTTCGGGGGCGGCAATGTCGATCAGACGGCGCACGCGGCGCGCCAGCGGCTGGCCGCGCAGGTCGGCAATGCCGTGCTCGGTGACGAACAGCCCGGCATCGGCGCGCGGTGTGCTCACCGGCCCGCTCAGTTGGGCCACGATGCGGGTTTTGCCCTTGGCCGTGGCGGGCAGGGCGACGATGGGCAGGCCGCCCTTGCTGCGGGCGGCGCCGCGCAAGAAGTCGATGGCGCCACCCACGGCGCCCACATACACACCACCGGCCACCTCGGCGTTGACCTGGCCGGTCACATCCACCTCGATGGCCGAGTTGATGGCCACCAGCCGGTCGATGGAGGCCAGCACGGCCGCGTCGTGCGTGTATTCGGTGCCGCGCAATTCCAGGGCCGGGTTGCGGTGCGCCCACTGGCGCAGGCGCGGGCCGCCCATCAGCAGACCGGCCACGCTCACGCCCGGGTCGATGTTCTTGCGCGCATTGGTCAGCACGCCGGCCTGGGCCAGCGCGGCCACGCCGTCGCCCGCGGCGCCGGTGTGCAGGCCCAGGTCGCGCCGGTCGTGCAGCGCGGCCAGCACGGCCTCGGCTACGTTGCCAATGCCCAGTTGCAGCGTGGCGCCGTCGTCGATCAGGCTGGCCACATGGCGC
>DMZZ01000187.1:0-2901 GCA_003484805.1 Comamonadaceae bacterium
CAGCGTGTACGACATGCCCGGCTTGGCGGGCACCAGCTTGGAGATGCCGTCACAGAAGGTGTAGCTCAGGTCCATCACCCGGCCGACGTCGCGGATGGCCGCCTTGGCGGCCATGGTGCCGAAGGTGGCAATCTGGCTGACGGCGTTTTTGCCGTACTTGTCCTTCACGTAGTCGATCACCCGGTCGCGGTTGGCCTGACAGAAGTCGATATCGAAGTCGGGCATGGACACCCGCTCGGGGTTCAGGAAGCGCTCGAACAGCAGGTTGTATTGCAGCGGGTCCAGATCGGTGATTTTGAGCGCATAGGCCACCAGCGAGCCCGCACCGGAACCCCGCCCCGGCCCCACCGGACAGCCATTGTTCTTGGCCCACTGGATGAAGTCACCCACGATGAGGAAGTAGCCCGGAAAACCCATCTTGAGGATGGTGCCCAGCTCGAACTCCAGCCGCTCCACATANNCGCGGGCGCTGCCGGTCGCGCTCGGCCGCATCCGGATACAACAGCTCCAGCCGCTCTTCCAGCCCCTCGAAGGAAGCCACGCGAAAGTATTCCTCGATCGGCATGCCGCCGGGCGTCGGAAAGTCGGGCAATTGCGGCTTGCCCAGCACCAGCGTGAGATTGCAGCGCCGCGCGATTTCCACGGTGTTGGCCACAGCCGAGGGCAGGTCGGCAAACAAGGCCTCCATCTGCGCAGCCGACTTGAAGTACTGCTCGCGCGTGAAACGGCGAACACGGCGCGGGTTGCCGAGAATCTCGCCCTCGGCAATGCACACACGCGCCTCGTGTGCTTCGTAGTCGTCCTCGGTGGCAAACTGCACCGGGTGCGTGGCCACCACGGGCAGATTCAGGCGGGCGGCCAGCTGCACTGCAGCCACCACATGGGCCTCGTCGTCGGGTCGGCCTGCGCGCTGGATTTCCAGGTAGAAACGGTGCGGGAACAGGCCCGCCAGCTGCAGCGCCAGGTGGGATGCGCCGGCCTCGTCCCCCCGCAGCAGCGCCTGGCCCACCGGGCCGGCCTGAGCACCCGACAGCGCGATCAGGCCCTCACCCAATTCCTGCAGCCAGGCCCAGGTGCACACGGCCTGCGCCTTGCCCACGTTGCGCGTCCAGGCGCGCGCCAGCAGCTCCGACAGGTTCAGATAGCCTTGCGACCCCTGCACGAGCAGGACCATGCGCGAAGGCGCAGCCGACCCCTCGCCCTCCAGCAGGATCTCGGCCCCCAAGATGGGCTGGACACCCTTGCCACGTGCCGCCTTGTAGAACTTGACGGCGCCAAACAGGTTATTGAAATCGGTGATGGCCAGCGCGGGCTGGCGATCGGCGGCGGCCGTGGCGACCACCTCGTCAATGCGGTTGGTACCGTCAACGACGGAAAACTCGGTGTGCAGGCGCAGGTGAACAAACATGCATGCATTGTAGAAAGCCCATCCCCTGCCGTTGGCTCAGAAGGTGTGAATGAATCCGGCGTGGCCGAGCAGGCCGCCAAAACGCGGCCGATCAAGGCGCACAGCGCAGCCATGGCGCGGGCCATGGCGAGCATTTGCAACGATGAGCGGGCGTGTTTTGGCGGAATAAGCGGGCATGGTGGGTTGGTTCACACCTTCTCAGTGCCCCGACATGCCGGGCACGCCACCGGCATGCGCCGGTACAATGGTCAGCCCTGCCTTGCCAGCCGCACCCTCGGTGGCGGTCACCCGAGACACCCATGCCTTTTTTTGCCAGAAAGCTGCCTGCCATGTTGCGTGCACCCTTTGCAACCCTCCCGGCCCTGCTGGTGGCCAGCCTGCTCGTGGCCGGCTGTTCCAGCACGCCGGATGATCCGACCGCGAACTGGACCACCGACCGCATTTACACCGAGGCACGCGACGAACTCAACAGCGGCGGCTACGACAAGGCGGTGCCCTTGCTCGAAAAGCTTGAAGGCCGGGCCGCGGGCACACCGCTGGCACAGCAGGCCCAGCTGGACAAGGCCTATGCCCAGTACAAGGGTGGCGAGAAAGCGCAGGCCATGGCCACACTGGACCGATTCATGAAGCTGCACCCGGCCAGCCCGGCACTGGACTACGCGCTGTATCTCAAGGGGCTGGTGAACTTCAACGACAACCTCGGCATGTTCTCGTGGCTGTCACAACAGGATCTGTCGGAGCGCGACCAGAAGGCCGCCAAGGATTCNNAGGATTCTTTTGAAGCCTTCCGCGAACTGAGCACGCGCTTCCCCGAATCGCGCTACACGCAGGACGCACGCCTGCGCATGACGTACATCGTCAACTCGCTGGCCCAGTATGAAGTGCATGTGGCGCGCTACTACTTCCAGCGCGGCGCCTACGTGGCAGCCATTGGCCGTGCACAAACCGCCCTGGCCGACTACCAGGCCGTGCCCGCCCTCGAAGAAGCGCTGTACATCCTGATCCAGTCTTACGACGCCCTGGGCCTGACGCAGTTGCGCGACGACGCCCGCCGGGTCATGGAAGCCAGCTACCCGCAGAGCACGTTCATGACGCACGGACTCAAGGGCAAGAGCGATCCGTGGTGGAAGTTCTGGTAAGCCGGTCCAGGGCTTCGTAGAACTCCTGCTCGCTCTGCAACCTTCGCATCGGCGGCAGCGCTGCCAGCAGCCGCTTGCCGTAGCCCATTTTCACCAGCCGCGTATCGCCGATGACCAGCAGACCGGCATCCGACTCATGCCGGATCAGTCGGCCCGCGCCCTGCTTAAGTGCGACTGCGGCCTCGGGAAGCGCGTAGTCCTTGAACGGGCTGCGTCCCGCCTGCTGCAGACGCAGCGAACGCGCCTGGACCAGTGGGTCCCCCGGCGGCGGGAATGGCAGTTTGTCGATCACGACCAGCTGCAGCGCATCGCCGGGCACATCGAAACCCTCCCAGAATGTGGCCGAGGCCACCA
>DMZZ01000185.1:0-1461 GCA_003484805.1 Comamonadaceae bacterium
CGCGCTGCGCTTGGCCGCGTGGTCGCGGATCTGGCGGTGCAGCGAGCGCAGGGCTTCGAACACGCTGTAGTCCAGGTAGCGGCGGAAGACGAAGGGCAGCACCACGCCGCGCAGCGCCTGCACGGCCGGGCTGCCGATGCAGGCCTGGGGCGCGACGACGCGGCTTTTGAGCCAGGCAAAGCGCTCCCATTCGCGGCCCTGTACCTGCAGGTAGTCCTCCAGTGCCGGGAGCGAGACGGCCGGGGGGCCGGAGTTGCCGTTGGGGCGCAGTGCCAGATCCATGCGGAACACGCAACCGTGCTCGGTGGTGTCGCCGACGACGTTGTAGATGATCTTGACCGCACGCGCGAAATATTCGTGGTGCGAGATGCGGCCACGCCCGTCAGGGGTGCCGCAGGTGTCCCCATCGTGCTCGTAGACGTAGATGAGGTCGATGTCGCTCGACACGTTCAGCTCGCGGGCGCCGAGCTTGCCCATGCCGATGATCCACAGCTCGACCGGCTGGCCGTCGGGGCCGCAGGGGGCGCCGTGGCGGGCATCGAGTTCCTTGCGGGCGAGCAGGCAGGCGCGGTCGAGGGCCAGCTCGGCCAGTTCGGTCACGGCGCGGGTGATGTCGGCGAGCGGGGCCTGGGCCTCGCAGTCCAGTCGCATCAGGCGTTCCATGACCAGCTGGCGCAGCATGCGCAGGGCGGTCGGGGTGTCGTGGCCGCGCGCGTGCAGGGCGTCGAGCGTGGCTTCCATGGTGGCGCGCAGGGGCGCGCCGGGCGGCAGCAGGTCCAGGTCGGCGCCGTAGCGGCGGTGCAGGCGCTGGAAAAAGCGCGAATGGGCAGCCAGGCCGGAGCCGTCGGGGGTGCTGTCAGTCAATTCAGTTTGCATGGCCTGCGCGGCGCGGCTGGGCCGCATGTAAATAGACACCGGGTTGCACTGAACCCGTGCCATGGCCGCGGGTCATAATTCCTGCATCATCTCCTGCCCGCCATGACCGATCCCGTGCCCTATCCATCGCGCCTGCTGAAAATCGTGGCAGTGTTCGCGCGGTGGTCATTGGGTTTGCTGCTGGCCATGGGCCTCCTGCTGACGGCGGCCTGGGGGGCGCTTCACGGCTGGATTGTGCCGCGAATCGGCGATTACCGTGCGCAGCTGGAAACGCAGGCCAGCCAGGCCCTGGGGGTTTCCGTGCGGCTGGGCACCATTGAGGCGCGCACCGAAGGGCTGATTCCCACCATCGAGCTGGGGGATGTGGCGCTGCTCGATGCCGAAGGGCGCGAGGCCCTGCGCCTGCCGCGCGTGGTGCTGGCGGTNNTGGAATTTCGGCTTCGAGCAGTTGTATATCGAACGGCCCGAGCTGGACATCCGGCGCACGCCACAGGGGCGCATTCTGCTGGCCGGGCTGGAGCTGTCCAGTGCGGGGGCTGACGATGGTTCGGCGGCAGACTGGTTTTTCTCCCAGCCCGAATTGCT
>DMZZ01000185.1:1512-6216 GCA_003484805.1 Comamonadaceae bacterium
GATCGGTTTTCTCTGACCGGGCTGTTCCGGCAACCCATTTTCACGACGCACAGGGGCCGCTGGCAGGACTGGAGCGGGCAGTTGTATGCCCATTTCTCGCGGGTGGATGTCTCGCGCCTGCGCCACCATGCCGATGTGGGTGTGGCGGTGGCGCAGGGGCGCGGTGCGGTGCGGGCCTGGGTCGACGTGGAGCGCGGCCAATGGGTGGGCGGCATGGCCGATGTGGCCCTGGCAGATGTCAATGTCACGCTGGCCGAGCACCTGCAGCCGCTGGTGTTACCGACGGTACAGGGCCGCGTCGGCGGGCGCAGGTCGCCCGAGGGGCTGGAGTTTTTCACCCAGAAGCTGCAGTTCACCACCGACGACGGTCTGCGCTGGCCGGGCGGCAATGTGCGGTTCAAGCACACCGACGCCCGCAAGGCGGTTCCGGCCAAGGGGGAGTTCCAGGCCGACCTGCTCGACCTGGCGGCGCTGGCGCGCATTGCCGACCGTGTGCCCCTGGGCGAGGCGGCGCACCAGGCCTTGCGCACCTATGTGCCCCAGGGGCTGGTGGAGGTGATTGACGCGCAATGGCAGGGGGCGCTCACGGCCCCGCAGACCTATCGGGCCCGGGGCCGTGTCACGGGGCTGTCGCTGGCGGGCAAGCCACGGACGCGCCCTGTGCAGGACGATGCGGCCGCCGCACAGGCCATCGGCATGCGCGGAGCCGCCGTGGACTTCGATCTGACGCACCAGGGAGGCAAGGCCTCCGTGGACATGGTCCATGGTGCGCTGGTACTGCCCGGCGTTTTTGAAGACCCTGTGTTGCCGCTGGACAAGCTCAGCAGCGCGGTGAGCTGGCAGATCGATGGCGAGCGCATTGCCGTGCAGGTGACCGACGCCCGCTTTGCCAACGCCGACGCGCAGGGGGAGGCGCGTGCCACGTGGCACACCAGCGATCCTGCTCGCTCGGGCAGCCGGTCGCGTTTTCCGGGGGTGCTGGACCTCAGTGGCAGCCTGGAGCGCGCCGATGGTACCCGGGTGCATCGCTATCTGCCGCTGTCGATTCCACCGGATGCGCGCCACTATGTCCGGGACTCCGTGGTGGCGGGCAAGGCCAGTACCGTGAGCTTTCGTGTCCGGGGCGATCTGCATGACATGCCTTTCAATAACCCTGCCCAGGGAGAGTTTCGCATCGCTGCCAGGGTGCAGGACGTGACCTATGCCTTTGTGCCGCGCTCCCTGCAGACGGTAGATGAAAAGCCCTGGCCCGCGCTCACCAAGCTCTCGGGGGAACTGGTTTTTGAGCGCTCGTCGATGTTCGTCAAAGGCGCGAGCGGTCGTTTTTCAGGCAGTCCCACACTGCAGGCCACCCAGGTGGAGGCGCAGATTCCCGATCTGTCGCATACCGTGGTGACGGTGAGTGCGGATGCGCGGGGGCCGTTGCCGGAGTTGCTGTCGCTCATGGCCACTTCGCCGCTGGCCGCCATGACGGGCAACACGCTGGATCAGGCGAGCGGAACGGGCCATGCCGATCTGCGCCTGCGTTTGACTCTGCCTATCAGCGAGATCCGCCAATCGCAGGTGCAGGGCCGCCTGACGCTGGGAGGCAATGATGTGCGGATCACCCCGGATACGCCCGCGTTGTCTCGGGCCCGCGGTGCGGTGCAGTTCAGCGAAACCGGGTTTTCACTGGTGGGGGTGCAGGCACGTGCGCTGGGGGGGGACGTGCGGCTCGAAGGCGGCATGCGTGCGCTGCCACCGGGCGCACCGCCTTCCGAGGCGGTGCTGCAATTGCGCGCCCAGGGGATGGCCTCGGCCGAAGGCCTGCGCCAGGCCCGGGAGCTGGGCTTGCTGTCCCAGCTGGCGCACAAGGCCACGGGCAGCGCGCCGTATGCGTTCACGCTGGCTCTGCGCCGGGGTGTGCCGGAGTTGCAGGTCAGCAGCAGCCTCCAGGGCCTGGCGTTGGCGCTGCCTGCGCCCATGGGCAAACCGGCCGAGAGCAGCATGCCCGTGCGGTTCGAGAACCAGCTCACGCGCGAGGCGCTGGCGCCTGTGGCGGTGCCTGCCCGACCACCGCCGCTGCACGATCAGCTGACGCTGGACATCGAGGGGGTGGGCTCGGTCCACTATGTGCGCGACCTGGGCACGCCACAGCCTCGGGTGCTGCGCGGAGCCATTGCGCTTGGGCTGGCGCGCGAGGAATCGGCGCCGCTGCCCGAGCGCGGCGTGGCCGCCAACATCCAGGTGGGCGAAGTCGATGTCGACGCCTGGGAATCGCTGCTGCTGGGCCCGGCGGTCGGTGAGCGCGCGCCGGTGGCTCCGGGGACCGGTGAGGCGGGAACAATCCAGGACTATCTGCCCCATGTGCTGGCGGTACGCGCCAAGGCGCTGACGGTTCAGGGGCGGACCCTTCACCATGTCTTGATGGGCGGCTCGCGCGAGGGGCGGGTCTGGCGCGCCAACCTCGACGCACAGGAACTCAATGGGTACGTGGAGTATCGCCAGGCCGGCGCACAGGATGCGGGCGCCGGGCGGCTGTTTGCGCGGCTCGCCCGGTTGACAGTGCCGCAAAGCGCTGCATCGGAGGTCGAGGCTTTGCTGGACGAACAGCCCGGCAATCTGCCGTCGCTGGACATCGTGGTGCAGGATTTCGAGTTGCGCGGGCGCAAGCTCGGCCGACTGGAGATCGAGGCGCAGAACCGCACGGTCGAAGGTGCCCAGCGGGAGTGGCGCCTGGGCAAGTTCAATATGGTCATGCCCGAGGCGGTTTTCACGGCCAGTGGAAACTGGGCTTCGCTCAATGCCTTGGCATCTGCAACGCCCGCGCGCCTGTTTGCCCAGGCTGCAGCCCCCCGGCCGGTGCAGCGCCGCACCGTGCTCAATTTTCGTTTCGACATCCAGGACTCCGGGCTGTTGCTCGGGCGGTTCGGCATGACCGATGTGGTACGCCGGGGCAAGGGCCGTATGGAGGGCCAGGTGGCTTGGCGGGGGGCGCCGATCAGTCCCGACTACGCTTCCATGACCGGACAGATCAACCTGAACATTGAATCGGGCCAGTTCCTCAAGGCCGAGCCGGGCCTGGCCAAACTGCTCGGGGTGCTGAGTCTGCAGTCGTTGCCCCGGCGCCTGACCCTGGACTTTCGGGACGTGTTCAGCGAAGGCTTTGCTTTCGATTTTGTGCGTGGAGACCTGCGCATCGAGCAGGGGGTGGCCATCACCAACAACCTGCAGATGAAAGGCGTGAACGCGGCGGTGCTGATGGAAGGTCGCGCCGACATCGAGCACGAAACCCAGGAGCTGCGTGTGGTGGTGGTGCCCGAGATCAACGCCATGACCGCCTCGCTGGTGGCCACGGCCATCAACCCCGTGATCGGGCTGGGCAGCTTCCTGGCACAGGTTTTCCTGCGGGGGCCGCTGATCGAGGCCGCCACCCAGGAGTTCCGTGTCGATGGCACCTGGACCGACCCGCGCGTGACACGGGTCGTGCGGCGTGCGCGCGGTGCCGATGCGCCCGCGCCAGCCGACCCTGCCAGCGCCCCCCCGCCGGGTCCGTCCCGCCTGATCGCGCCCACCGGAGAGCCCTCATGAAAGTCGCCGCCCTGCAAATGGTGTCCTGCCCGCGCCGGGACGACAACCTGACCGCCGCCCGCATGCTGTTGAACGAGGCTGCGGCCTGCGGCGTGGAACTGGCGGTGCTGCCCGAGTATTTTGGTGCCGTGAGCGCGCGCGACACCGACAAGCTGGCGCTGCGCGAAAGCCTGGGCGACGGGATGATGCAGTCGTTTCTGTCGCAGTCCGCACGAGAGCTGGGCCTGTGGATCGTGGGGGGAACCTTGCCGATGGCATGCGACGACCCCCGCAAGGTGCGCAATACCGTGCTGGCCTATTCGCCCCAAGGGGAATGTGTGGCACGGTACGACAAGATCCACCTGTTTCGCTTCGATAACGGGCAGGAGCATTACGACGAGGGGCGGACCATCGAGCCGGGCGATACCCCTGTGCAGTTTCGCCTCCAGAGTCGTGGCGGCCGCACCTGGTGCGTGGGGCTGAGCGTGTGCTATGACCTGCGCTTTCCCGAGCTGTACCGCCAGCACGCCCGTGCAGGCGCCGACCTGCTGCTGGTGCCCAGTGCCTTCACCCATACCACCGGCCAGGCGCACTGGGAGGTTCTGCTGCGCGCGCGTGCGGTGGAAAACCAGGCCTATGTGCTGGCGCCTGCCCAGGGAGGGCTGCACGAGACAGGGCGACGTACTTGGGGGCACAGCATGCTTGTGGACCCGTGGGGTGAGGTGCTGGCGGTGCAGGCCGAAGGCCCTGGCGTCGTGGCCGGGATGCTGGATGCCGATCGCCTGCAGCAGGTGCGTCTGCAGTTGCCGGCCCTGGAGCACCGCGTACTGTGAGCACGCAACCGCCGCACTGGCTTCTGAAACGCCTGCGCAGCGTCTGGCGCCGCTGGTCTTTGTGGGGGCTGCTGGTCGCACTCGTTGCGGCGATGCTGGTCACGCTGGTGTGGCTGGCAGGCCGCTACGAGACCAGCGTGGTGCAGGGCAAGCTTGAGCGCGATGCCGCCGATGCCGTGGCCGATATCCGCATGGCACTGGCGCGCAACCTGTTGAACCTGCAGGCCCTCCAGTCCTTGCAGACGGGCCCGCCTGACGCGCAGCGCTGGGAGTCGCAGGCGGTGGCATTGCTGCGTGAGCACCGCGAACTCGTGCGCATCGA
>DMZZ01000379.1:0-2782 GCA_003484805.1 Comamonadaceae bacterium
CACGTTGGGTGAGCGTGCAACGAAGGGCGCCAGCAGAATGACGCCGCCGATCAGCGCGCAGGTGACGCCCCTGAACAGCAGGTCTTTGTCGGCCTGCGTCAGGGGGCGGCGGTCCGGTGCGGGGGGCAGGGGCATGGCAGGTGAAAACGGTGCAAAACGTTGCAAAAGGCAGTCCGCGATTATCCTTGCGACCCTGCGCTCCCCGGAACGAACGAACGAAAGACCCCAACGCATGGCCATCCAGTGGTTTCCCGGTCACATGCACCTGACCAAGAAAGCGATCACCGAACGCATCAAGGACATTGATGTGGTGATCGAGGTGCTGGACGCGCGCCTGCC
Organism: Comamonadaceae bacterium; assembly: GCA_003484805.1. Classification (GTDB taxonomy): domain Bacteria; phylum Pseudomonadota; class Gammaproteobacteria; order Burkholderiales; family Burkholderiaceae_C; genus Simplicispira. The sequence goes on from DMZZ01000379.1 coordinate 340, forward strand.
CGGCTCCAGCGCCAATCCGCTGCTGGCCGAACTGACGGGCCACAAGCCCACGCTCAAGGTGCTGAACAAGCAGGACGTGGCCGACCCCGAGCGCACCGCGCTCTGGCTCGACTGGTACAACGCCCAGAGCGCCACGCGCGCCGTGGCGCTCGACGCCTCCGAGCCCGCGCCCGCGCGCAAGCTCATCGACGGTTGTCACCTGCTGGCGCCCAATCGGGGCGGCATGGCCAAGCCCATGCGCGTGCTGATCTGTGGCGTGCCCAACGTGGGCAAGTCCACGCTCATCAACACCCTTACCAACAAGCGCCAGGCCAAGACAGGTGACGAGGCCGGCATCACCAAGCTGGAGCAGCGCATCACGCTGGCCGACGATTTCTACCTGTGGGACACGCCCGGCATGCTCTGGCCGCGCATCAGCGTGGAAGAGAGCGGCTACAACTTGGCTGCCAGCGGCGCCGTGGGTCGCAATGCCTATGACGAGGAACTGGTGGCGCTGGAACTGCTGCGCCGTCTGCAGGCGCACTATGCGCCCTTGCTCGAAGCGCGCTACAAGCTGGGCTTGCCACCGGGTGCCATGGCCCAGCTGCGGGATGACGAGCTGCTCGAAGCCATCGGCAGGAAGCGCGGCGCCGTGCTGGGCGGCGGCCGGGTGAACCTGCAAAAGACCGCCGAGATCGTGATGACCGACTTTCGCACCGCCACGCTGGGCCGCATCACGCTGGAGACCCCGGCCGAGTTCGAGGCCTGGCGGGCCATCGGCGTTCTGCGCGAAGCCGAGCGCGAGGCGAAGAAACAGGCGCGCGAAAACCGCAAAAAGAAGGGCAGCGGCGTCCGCGAACCCTGACTCCGGAGGACCTGTCAGGGCTTGCAATGGCCGAACAACGTCACTCACTGCCATCCCAAACCCTGACGAACCTTGCTGGGTGCGGCACGAGATGGGGGGACGCGCTACGATGCAGACACGCGACCGACCACCTCCCATGACGCCGTCCGCCACTGCCTTCGACAGCGACTACCAAGACGTGACCACCCAGCATCTCGTGCGGGTGGCTGGCTGGGCTGTCCTGCTGATCGGCTGCTCCATCGCCGTCTTGCTGGCGCTGGACGCGCCCATCCAGATCCATCGGGTGCTGTTCAATCTGGGGGCGGGCCTGGTGGGCGGGCTGGCACTGCTGTTGGCCCGCATGCGCCACTGGCGGCTGGCGGCCCACCTGCTTGTCTGGGGTGTGTGGCTGTTCGTGTCGCTGGTCACAGCCCGCAACGGCGGGGTGGGTGGCCCCAATCTGCTGAATTACCCGGTGCTGATCGTGCTTTCGGGCTGGATGCTCGGCGCGCGGGCCACCGTGCTGTTGCTGGTGCTGACCGGGGTGCTTTTTGGCGGGTTTTTCTGGGCCGACGCCCAGGGACGGATGCCGCCGGTGCCCGAGGGCAGTCGCCCGGCCTATGCGGTGTATCTGTGCGGCATTCTGCTGCTGACGGCCGCAGCCACCCTGCTGTCGCGGCGCAATTACCTGCGCCGAGTGGACGATGCACAGCGTACAGCGGCGCATCTGGCGGCCAGCGAGACCGAGTTGCGCAAGCTCCTGCGCGCCGTGGAGCAAAGCCCCGAGAGCATCGTCATCACCGACCTGCAGGGGGTCATCGAATACGTGAACCAGGCCTACCTGCGGCGCACGGGCTATGCGCCGGACGAGGTGTTGGGGCGCAGTTCCGCGGCCTTTTCCAGCAATGGACTGGGGCCCGCCCAGCGCCAGGGCCTGCACGAAACGCTGGCACGCGGCGAGGTGTGGGCGGGCGAGCAGGTGAACCGGCGCAAGGACGGCACGCCGCTGGCCGAGGCGGTGGTGGTGGCGCCCATCCGCCAGCCGGATGGGCGCATCAGCCACTTTGTGGAATTCAAGCAGGACATCACCGAGCGCAAGCGCGCCGCCGATGAAATCCACCGCCTGGCGCACTACGACGTGCTCACCAGCCTGCCCAACCGGGCCATGCTGGTGGAGCATCTGGCGGGGCTGCAGGCGCCGCCGGGTCATGGCCCGGCCAGCTTGCATGCGCTCCTGCTGCTGGATCTGGACCGTTTCACCACCTTCAACGATGCACGCGGCAGCGAGATGGGCGACCGGCTGCTGTGTGCCATGGCCCTGCGTCTGTCGCAGCAGTTGCCACCCGAAGGTCTGCTGGTGCGCGTGGCGGGCGACGAATTCGCCATCGTGCTGCATGGCCTGGGCGGCGACATGGCGCTGGCGGGGCGCAACGCGCTGGCGTTCGCGGCCCAGGTGCAGGCCGCGCTGGGGCTTCCCCTGCGCCTGCAGGGCGACGCCGGGCCCACCCAGTGGACGGCGAGCACGGGCATCACGCTCTTCCCGCAAAGTGGCGAGGATCAGGTCCACGATGCCCTGCGCCGTGCCAGCACCGCGCTGCACCGCGCCAGGGCCCTGGGCGG
>DMZZ01000379.1:2886-4390 GCA_003484805.1 Comamonadaceae bacterium
TTCATTCCCGTGGCCGAGGGGTCTGACCTGATCGTCCTGCTGGGCCGCTGGGTGCTGGAGCAGTCGTGTCGGCTGCTGGCCCGGCCGTGGTTTGCGCAGCAGCGGGTGCGGCTGTCGGTGAACCTGAGTGCGCGCCAGTTCCGCCAGCCCGATTTCGTCGAAGAACTCCGCCAGATGCTTGCATGCAGCGGTGCCGACCCCCGGCTGCTGACACTGGAGGTGACCGAGGGGCTGGTGATTGACGACTTCGACGACGTGGTCGCCAAGATGCGTGCGCTCGCGGCGCTGGGCGTGGAGTTTTCGCTGGACGATTTCGGCACCGGCTATTCATCGCTGGCCTACCTCAAGCGCCTGCCGATCCGGGAGCTCAAGATCGACCGCAGCTTTGTGCGCGATGCCTCCAACAACGCCGACGACGGCGCGCTGGTCGAGGCCATCCTGTCGGTCGCGCGCCACTTCGGCATGCGCGTGGTGGCCGAAGGGGTGGAGACGCAGGCGCAGGCCGATTTCCTGGTGGCGCACGCGCCGGCCATCGTCTACCAGGGCTTTCTGTTCAGCCGCCCCGAGCCGGCCGCGGACTGGCTGGCCCGCCTTGCACCCGTGGAAGCCCTGGGGTGAAGCGCAGGCGACGGCAGGGCATGAATTTCAAGCAAAAATAGCTGCTAGCGCTTTACTGGCAAGCGCTAGCAGCTACTTATTCAGGAGCATCCTTGCCCCGCAAGACTTATTTGTTTTTGTCTTTGCCGCGCGGGATGACGGCCGTGACCGGGGGCATGGGCCGGTCTGAGCCGCTGCCTTCCTTGGGGGGCGAAGTGTCCTTTTTCGGTTTCTTCGCCATCTTGTTGTTGTGCATCTGTCCTTTGGCCATGGGCCCTCCTGTCAGGTCGCGGAATGGACCTCATCCGCCAATGTTAAGCCACAACCCGGCTCGTCGGGGGGCACCGGGCAGGTCACCCAGGGCAGTTGCCGCATGAGCNNGGCCATGCCAGACCGCTGTCGAACGCCAGCAGCGCTCCCGTGACCGGATGCGGCACATCCAGTTGCCAGGCATGCAGCCACAGGCGCTGCTGGCCCAGCAGGCCGGCCCACCAGCGGTTGAGAGGCCCTTTGCCATGCGTGGCATCGCCAATGATGGGGTGCGCCAGGTGCTTGAGGTGGCGGCGGATCTGGTGGCGCCGCCCGGTGAGCGGCGTGGCCTGCACCAGCGAGGCGCGCGTGCTGGCAAAGCGCGGGTCGCTCGACTGGGGCAGTTCCACGCGGGCCAGGCAGTGCAGATGCGTCTGCGCAGATTGCACGGGGGCGTCGGGCGGGGCGTCGTCGGGGCGCAGCGCGTGGTCCACCTCGGCGCTGGCGGGGAACCAGCCACGCACCAGCGCGAGATAACGCTTGTGCACGGCATGCTGTTCGAAGGCCCGCGACAGCGCGCGTGCGGCATCGGCATGCAGGGCCATCACCAGCACTCCGCAGGTGCCCTTGTCAAGCCGGTGCACGGGGTACACATGCT
>DMZZ01000379.1:4464-4720 GCA_003484805.1 Comamonadaceae bacterium
CAGGCCGCTGCTACGATGCCGCCCGTTGTCCATTCGAAGGAGCCCCCATGTCCGCAGGAGACTGGAAAGACATGTATGCCGCCGCCGTGGAGGGCGATCTGCCCCGTGTGCGCCACCATATCCAGGGGGGCGTGAATCCCAATTACCGGCACCCCGAAATACAGTGAACACCACTGGTGGCCAGCCTAATCGAGGGACATGACGCGGTGGCGCGTTACCTGCTGGACCACGGGGCCGATCCGCTGCTGCTGTCTGA
>DMZZ01000018.1:0-12163 GCA_003484805.1 Comamonadaceae bacterium
AGGACATGCACAACAACGCGGGCGAAACCACCGAGCACCTGCGCGAGGACACCGTGGTCGTGCCCGATCCGGCCGACCGTGCCACGATCGAAGAAGAGCACGCGCTGGAACTGCGCACGCGCGACCGCGAGCGCAAATTGCTCAAGAAGATCGAGCAATCCATTGCCCGCATCGATGCCGGCGACTATGGCTATTGCGACGAGACGGGTGAGCCCATCGGCGTCGGCCGTCTGCTGGCACGCCCCACGGCCACCCTGTCGCTGGAAGCGCAGCAGCGCCGCGAACTCAAGCAGAAGATGTTTGGCGATTGAGCTGACAAAGCATCTGCGCAGCCTCGGCGCCACGATCTCCCCACCACCATGAACAAAGAAGAATCCACCCCCTCCGGCGGCGGCATCTTGTCCAAGATGGTGCGGTTCGTGCGCAACCCCACCGTCAACTGGACCGACCTCGACTCGGTCCAGGAGGACAAGGAAAGCCAGTACAGCAAGCAGATGCTCAAGGAGATGATCGAGCGCAAGCGCCGCAACGACTTCGTTCGGCGCCGCGAGTTCGATCAGTTGCGCAAGCTCCGCCAGCGCGATGCCCTCTCGGGCCAGCGCACCGAAGACCCTGCTGCCCGCCCCTCGTTCTTCCAGAGCAGCCTGACCTCACCGGACGAGCGGGCTGTGACGATCAAGAAGATCGACGAGATCGAAGCGCAGATGTCGATGCAGTGGTGGAAGAGCAAACAGTCGGGCGATGCCCCCCCGCAGGGCGACAGCCAAGCCCCTGCCGAAGGCGCCGCNNGCGCCGCTGTCGCTCCACGCCTCGCTCTCGCCGCAGGCTGCCGCCGAGCCCCTGTTCGCTGATGACAGCATGCCCATTGAAGGGTTTGGAAATGTGTCCTCACGGACGTTGACGGGCGCGCCCGGCCCGGCGGCTGGCGCTCGCGCGCCGGTGCCAGAGGCGCCGGCCGCACCCGAAATGGAGGAATTCGTGCACGAACCCGATCTCGAAGAAGCCGCCATCCGCTTCGCCAACGGCGACCATGTCGGTGCCGAAGCGGGACTGCTCGACGTGCTGGCGCGGCACGCGCAGGACGATGCCGACCAGCAGTTCGAAATCTGGATGACGCTGTTCGATCTCTACCGCGCCACGGGCCAGCAGGACCGGTTTGATGCCCTGGCCATTGATTTTGCGGCCCGTTTTTCGCGTTCGGCACCTTTGTGGTTCTCGATGCCCGAGCAACTGGGCCTGGAGACCGTGGTGCAGGATACGCCCGCGCCCGTCGTGCGCCGCGACTTCACCTGGAACGCTCCGGGTGCGCTGACCCTGCAGTCGGTGGCGGCCTTGCAGGCCTCGCTGGCACGGACGGCATCGCCCTGGACGATGACCTGGTCGCGAATCCAGTCCATCGATGACGCCGCGTTGACCGCGCTGGCCAACGAGTTCACGCGCTGGGCCGATCTGAATACGCAGATCGTGTTTGTGGGCGCCGAGGTCTTGCAGGCCCTGATGGAGGCGCATACCCAGTCGGGGGACCGCAGCGCCAACCCCGAGTGGTGGCGCCTGCGCATGGCGGCGCTGCGCTTCATGGGGCGCCCGGACGAGTTCGAGATGGTGGCGCTCGATTACTGTGTGACCTACGAGGTTTCCCCACCGTCCTGGGCATCGCCGCGCTGCGGCTACAGTGACAGTTCAGCCCCGGCGCCCGTTTCAGCCCCGGAGCCCATGGCGGAACTGGTGGCGCGCGCCCACTGGTCGGATGCAACCGTACCCATGCCCTTGTCCGGCTTTGGCGAGACGCGCCCGCCGGTGTCCGGTCCTTCAGGGCTTTCGGGACATATCGAAGGCGATGCGGGGGCCTTGCTGGCGGGGGTGGAGGGGCAGGTGCCTGCGGGCGAGCCGCTTATCATTCCCTGCGACCGCCTGATCCGCATCGACTTCTCGGCCGCCGGCTCGGTGCTCAACTGGGCCGCCGAACAGCAGGCCCGTGGCCGCGTGGTGCAGTTCCAGAATCTGCATCGCCTGGTGGCGGTGTTTTTCAACGTGGTGGGCGTCAACGAGCATGCCTGGGTTGTTCCGCGCAAGAACTGACCCTGTCCTTCCGGGGGTGGCTTGCAAATGGTGCCGCCGCCCCCAAGTGCCGTCGTTATGAATGCATCCAGCGAATCCCCGGTGTTCCATGGGACCACCATCCTCAGCGTGCGCCGACAGACGGCGGACGGCATCCAGGTCGCCATCGGCGGCGACGGCCAGGTGACGCTGGGCAACATCATCGTCAAGGGGTCGGCGCGCAAGGTGCGCAAGATTCACCACGGCAAGGTGCTGGCTGGTTTTGCCGGTGCCACGGCAGACGCCTTCACATTGTTCGAGCGCTTCGAGGCCAAACTGGACAAACACCAGGGCCACCTGGTGCGGGCCGCCATCGAGCTGACCAAGGACTGGCGTACCGATCGTGTGCTGCGCCGCCTGGAAGCCATGCTGGCCGTGGCCGACCACGAAGCCTCGCTCATCATCACCGGCAACGGCGATGTGCTGGAGCCCGAGCAGGGCATCGTGGCCATTGGTTCGGGCGGCGCCTATGCGCACTCGGCCGCCAAGGCGCTGCTGCAGAACACCGATCTGTCGGCCGAAGAGATCGTGCGCAAGTCGCTGGGCATTGCGGGCGAGCTGTGCATCTACACCAACATGCAGCACACCATCGAGACGCTGTGAGATGAAACAACACCCCCCTGAGGCCCGGTGGGCCTTCCCCCCGCTCTCGCATTGCTAGGCAATGCGGGCAGGGGGACGCCACCAGTGCGGCGGGGCGGCCCTTGCACGGCGGCCCTAGTTTGGGGCGTGCCAGTTTTTGTGGTGCGGGTGACGCGTTCGCGAAACCTATTACTGAGAAGTTGAGAGTTTCCCCCATGTCGTCCATGACCCCCCAGGAAATCGTTTCCGAACTCGACCGGCACATCGTCGGCCAATCCAACGCCAAGCGAGCCGTGGCGATTGCGCTGCGCAACCGCTGGCGGCGCCAGCAGGTGCCCGAGACGCTGCGCCACGAAATCACGCCCAAGAACATTCTCATGATCGGCCCGACCGGCGTGGGCAAAACCGAAATTGCGCGCCGCCTGGCGCGCCTGGCCGATGCGCCGTTCATCAAGGTCGAAGCCACCAAGTTCACCGAGGTGGGCTATGTCGGCAAGGACGTGGACGCCATCATCCGCGACCTGGCCGAGATGGCCGTGAAGCAGGAACGCGAGGCCCAGGTGCGCCAAGTGCGCACGCGCGCCGAGGATGCCGCCGAAGAGCGCATTCTGGACGTGCTCATCCCCACGGCGCGCACGCCGGGTAGCGAGCCACAGCCCGACAGCACGGCGCGCCAGGTGTTTCGCAAGAAACTGCGCGAGGGCCAACTGGACGACAAGGAGATCGAGATCGATCTGGCCGAAAGCCGACCCCAGCTCGAAATCATGGGCCCCGCCGGCATGGAGGACATGGCCGAACAGTTGCGCGGGGTGTTCAGCCAGATGGGGCAGGGCAAGCGCAAGGCGCGCAAGCTGCCGATTGCCGAGGCGCGCCGCCTGCTCATCGAAGAAGAAGCTGGCAAGCTGGTGAACGAGGAAGAGATCAAGGTTCGCGCCATCCAGAACGCCGAGCAAAACGGCATTGTCTTCATTGACGAGATCGACAAGGTTGCCGCACGCCAGGAAACCAGCGGTGCCGACGTCTCGCGCCAGGGCGTGCAGCGCGACCTGCTGCCGCTGGTGGAGGGCACCACCGTGACCACCAAGTACGGCATGGTCAAGACCGACCACATCCTGTTCATCGCCTCGGGGGCCTTCCACCTGGCCAAGCCAAGTGACCTGATTCCCGAGTTGCAAGGGCGTTTTCCGATCCGGGTGGAGCTCGACTCTCTCTCGGTGCAGGATTTTGAAGCCATCCTGACGCAGACCCACGCCTCGCTGGTGCGCCAGTACCAGGCCCTGTTGGCCACCGAGGGGGTCACACTGGAGTTCACGCCCGAGGGCGTCACGCGCCTGGCGCGCATCGCTTTCGAGGTCAACGAGCGCACTGAGAACATCGGTGCGCGCCGCCTGTCCACCGTGATGGAGCGGCTGCTCGACGAAGTCAGCTTCGATGCCGCGCACCGCAGCGGCCAGACGGTGACCGTGGATGCGTCCTATGTGGACGAGCGCCTGCAGGCGCTGAGCCAGGACGAAGATCTCTCGCGCTTCATCCTCTAAGCCCGCACCCCGCCGTCGGCGGGGTTTTTTTGTCCGCACTAATGCCTCAGGTGTTACTTTCACAGGACTTGCTAACTGCTTTTCCTGTAACGATTTTTCTGTCTTCGATGGGTGCGAAATCGCGCCTAAGTCCTTGATTTCATTGCAAGTAGATGTTGCAAGCCCCCTTGTTGGTGAGGCTTTTCCTGCTACAGTGCAAAAAAGTGCAATTTAGTGGTGAAAAGTGCCATTGCTCCCCATTCCGGATGGGTGGGCGGGTCGATCGAACAACAAGGGGTCAGGGCAGTGTTTCAAGGGGCTTCTTCGCTCAGTCTGGATGCGAAGGGTCGGCTTTCCGTGCCGACCCGGCATCGTGACGCCCTGAGCGCGCAAGCCGCTGGCCAGCTCGTCATCACCAAGAACCCGGACGGTTGCCTCATGGTGTTTCCACGTCCCGCGTGGGAAAAGTTCAGCGCGCACATCGCGACGCAAGGCCAGTGGGCAAAGCGCATCTACCTGGGCAATGCCATGGACGTCGAAATGGACGGCACGGGCCGGGCGCTGGTCTCGCCCGAGTTGCGCGAGTTCGCGGGCCTGACCAAAGACGCGGTCCTGCTGGGCATGGGCAGCTACTTCGAGCTGTGGGACAAGGCGACCTACGAGGCCAAGGAGGCTGCGGCCATGCAGGCCGAGATGCCGGATGTCTTCAAGGACTTCTCCTTCTGAGGCGCGGCGTGACCGAATCCACCACACCCCACATCACCGTGCTGCTCGATGAAGCGGTCGATGCGCTCCTGGCGGGCGCGGGAGACGCGCCGTCGGGCACCTGGATCGACGGCACGTTCGGCCGGGGAGGACATGCGCGGCGCATCCTCTCACGGCTGTCGCCGCAGGGGCGCCTGCTGGCGTTCGACAAGGACCCCGAGGCCATCCAAGAAGCAGCGCGCATCCAGGATGCGCGTTTTTCCATTCGGCACGAAGGCTTTCGCCATCTGGCAGCCCTGCCACCCGGCAGCGCGGCCGGCGTGCTGATGGACCTGGGCGTGAGTTCGCCCCAGATCGATACCCCCAAGCGGGGTTTCAGTTTCCGTTTCGACGGTCCGCTGGACATGCGCATGGACACCACGCGCGGTCAGAGTGTGGCCGAGTGGCTGGCAGACGCCGAAGTAGGGCAGATTGCGGAGGTGATACGTGAATACGGTGAAGAACGGTTTGCTGGCCCCATTGCAAAGGCGATTGTTGCTCGGCGGCAGGAAAGGGGGCCTCTCGCTACCACCTCAGAACTGGCCGATCTCGTGGCTGGCGCGGTCAAGACCCGTGAGTCGGGCCAGAACCCTGCCACGCGCACATTTCAGGCTCTTCGGATTTTCATCAACGCCGAACTTGAAGAGCTGCAACAGGCGCTAGAGGCCAGCCTGTCGGTGCTGCAGCCCGGCGGGCGGCTGGTGGTGATCAGCTTCCATTCGTTGGAAGACCGCATCGTCAAACAATTCATCGCGCAGCACTCCAAGGAGGTCTACGACCGCCGCGCGCCGTTCGCCGTGCCCCAGCCCATGCGGCTCAAGGCACTCGACCGCATCAAGCCTGGCGCGGCCGAGGTGGCGGCCAACCCGCGCGCGCGCAGCGCCGTGATGCGCGTGGCCGAGCGCACCGAGGTGCCGGTATGACACGGTTGAGCATTGTTCTGCTGCTGCTGGTCATTGCGAGTGCGCTTTTTCTGGTGCACACGCAGTATGAGTCGCGCCTGCTCTACACCGAGCTGGACCGTGCGCTGGCCGAGGCACGCCGTCTGGAGACCGAACACCAGCGCCTGCAGGTGGAAAAGCGGGCCCAGGCCACGCCGCTGCGCGTGGAGCAGCTCGCACGCAACAAGTTGCACATGCGCACCGTCACTCCCGCCATCACGCAGTATGTGACCGACCCCCTGCCCGCGCAGGCGTCTGCGGAGGCCCGGCCATGAGCCGCAGCGTGCTCTATGCCCACAGCCCCTTGCTGGCGAGCAAGACGCCGGTCTGGCGCAGCAAGTTCATCGTGGCGATGATCGCGCTGGGCTTCGTCGGTCTGGGTGCGCGGGCGGCGTATGTGCAGGTGGTGGGCAATGATTTTTACCAGCGCCAGGGCGAGGTGCGTTTCGCACGCACGCTGGAGCTGCCTGCCAACCGGGGCAAGATCCTGGACCGCAACGGCCTGATCCTGGCCTCCAGCGTGCCTGCGGCCAGCATCTGGGCCATTCCCGAAGACGTCGAGCAGGACCAGCCGGAAGTGCGTGCCAAGCTCAAGGTGCTGGCCCGCCTCATGGGCATGCCCCTGGCCGAGCTTCAGGCGAAGCTGGCTGACGAAGACAAGACCTTTGTCTGGATCAAGCGCCAGCTGGATTGGGACGTGGGCCAGAAGATCGCCGAACTGGGGATCAAGGGCATTTACCAGCGCAAGGAATACAAGCGTCAATACCCCGAGGGCGAGGCCGCCGCCCATGTGGTGGGTTTCACCAATGTCGAGGACAAGGGCCAGGAAGGCATGGAGCTGGCCTTCAACGATCTGCTGGCGGGCAAGCCGGGCTCGCGCCGCGTCATCAAGGACCGCCTGGGCCGCGTGGTCGAAGGCGTGGGGGAGGTGGTTCCGCCGGTGGATGGGCGCGACATGCAGCTGTCCATCGACAGCAAGGTGCAGTTCTTCGCCTACCAGAAGCTGCGCGACCAGGTGCAGGCGCACAAGGCCAAGGCCGGCAGCGTGGTGGTGCTCGACGCCGTCACTGGCGAAGTGCTGGCGCTGGCCAACTACCCGAGCTATTCGCCGGACAAACGGCAGAACCTGTCGGGCGAGCAACTGCGCAACCGGGCTATCACCGATACCTTCGAACCCGGTTCGACCATGAAGCCGTTCACCATCGGTCTGGCACTCGAGAGCGGCCGTGTGCGCCCAAGCACCGTGGTGGACACGGCGCCGGGCCGTATCACCATTACCGGATCCACCATTTCCGACACGCACAACTATGGCGCGCTCACGGTGGAAGGCGTGATCCAGAAATCCAGCAACGTCGGCACCACCAAGCTGGCCATGCAGATGCCGGCGCGCGAGATGTGGGAAACCTTCTCGGCGGCCGGGTTCGGGCAGAAGCCCCAGATCGGATTTCCGGGCGCCGTCAGCGGCCGCTTGCGCCCCTACAAGACCTGGCGCCCGATCGAGCAGGCCACCATGTCGTATGGCTATGGTCTGTCGGCGAGCCTGTTCCAGATGGCACGCTCGTACACCGTGTTCGCGCACAACGGCCAGATCATCCCGGCCACCATGCTCAAGAGCACCGATCCGGTGGTGGGCGTGCCCGTCTTTTCGCCGCAGACCGCCGATGCGGTGCGCAAGATGCTGCAGATGGCTGCCGGCCCCGGCGGCACGGGCCAGAAGGCCCAGACGATGGGTTACTCGGTGGGTGGCAAATCGGGCACGGCGCGCAAGCAGGTGGGCAAGAGCTACTCCAGCGGCAAGTACCGCGCCTGGTTCACTGGCATGGCGCCCATCGACAAGCCGCGCATCATCGTCGCCGTCATGGTCGACGAGCCGAGCAACGGCGTCTACTACGGCGGCGCCGTGGCCGCGCCCGTGTTCAGCGAGGTGGTGCAGCAGACGCTGCGCATGATGGGCGCGCAGCCCGACATGGCCGTCAAACCGCAGATCGTGGCCGAAGTGGTGGAGGAGTCGCTGTGATGCACATCCTTGCCAACCCCTCGGCTGCGGTGCAGTGGCTGCGCGCGCGCGTCACCGGTACGTTGCGCACCGACAGCCGCCTGGTCGAGCCCGGTGATGGCTTCATCGCCTGGCCCGGCGCTGCCACCGATGGCCGCGCCCATGTGCAGGACGCCCTGGTGCGCGGCGCCGCCGCCTGTCTGGTCGAGCACGAGGGCGCGGAGCCCTTCGGCTTCGCGGGCGAGGACATCGCTGCGCTGCCCCGGCTCAAGGCAGCCACGGGCCTGATCGCCGCAGAGTGGTTTGGCGCGCCCAGCCAGGCACTGGAGGTGCTCGCCGTTACCGGCACCAACGGCAAGACCAGCACCGCCTGGTGGCTCGCGCATGTGCTATCGAATTTGAAGCATTTAGCGCTTTCTCCATGCGCCCTCGTGGGCACTTTGGGCATTGGAATGCCGGAGGCGCTGGAATCCACCGGCATGACCACGCCGGATCCGGTGCGGCTGCAGCGGGCCTTCCGCCAGTTTGCCGATGCCGGCGTGCGCACCTGCGCCATCGAGGCCTCGTCCATCGGTCTGGCCGAGCACCGGCTCGCGGGCACGCGCATTCGTGTGGCCCTGTTCACCAATTTCACGCAGGACCACCTCGACTACCACGCCAGCATGGACGCCTACTGGCAGGCCAAGACCGCGCTGTTCGACTGGCCGGGCCTGCAGGCTGCTGTGGTCAATGTCGACGATCCGCGCGGCGCCGAACTGCACCGGACGCTGCAACAGCGCGGGATGGATGTGTGGAGCGTTTCCATGCTGCGCGACGCACGCCTGTGCGCCCGCGACCTGGGCTGGGGCGACGGCGGCCTGCGCTTCACCGTGGTGGAGGGTGCGCAGCAACAGGTGTTGCAGACGGCGATGATCGGCGATTACAACGTCTCCAACCTGCTCGGCGTGATCGCTGCGCTGCGCGCTCTGGGCGTGCCGCTGAAGGATGCCGTGCAGGCCTGCGCGCAGCTCGTGCCGGTGCCCGGCCGCATGGAGCGGCTGGTGGCGCCCGGGCAGCCGCTGGTGGCCGTGGACTATGCCCACACGCCCGATGCCCTCGACAAGGCCCTGCAGGCCCTGGCCCCGCTGGCGCGCACGCGCGGCGGCCAGCTCTGGTGCGTGTTTGGTTGCGGCGGCGACCGCGACGCCGGCAAGCGCCCGCTGATGGGGGCCAGCGCCCAACGCCATGCCGACTGGGTGGTGGTGACCAGCGACAACCCGCGCAGCGAAGACCCGGCACACATCATTCACCAGATTCTGCTGGGCATGATCGCCGGCGAGACCGTGCGCGCCGAGCCTGACCGTGAGGCGGCCATCGCGCTGGCGCTGCAGGAGGCAGCGGCGCAGGACGTGGTGCTGATCGCCGGAAAGGGCCACGAGGACTACCAGGAGACCGCTGGCGTGCGCCGCCCGTTCTCAGACCTGGCGCAGGCGCGCGAGGCGCTGCGGCGCAGGGGAGGCAGCACATGGCAATGATGACCCTGCAGCAAGCCTTCACCTGGATCGCCCCGCGCATGCCGCAAGCGCGGCTCGTGGGCGACGCGGCTACGCCAGTGGTGCGCGTGCACACCGACACGCGTACCTTGGTGACCGGAGATCTGTTCGTCGCCCTCCAGGGCGAGCGCTACGACGCCAACCAGTTCCTGCCCCAGGCGCACGCGGTCGGCGCCGTAGCCGCCATCGCCCATGGCGGCCTGGCCCAGGCGGGCTTGAGCGGCATCGAGGTGTCCGACAGCCTGCAGGCCCTCGGGGCGCTGGCGGCAGGCTGGCGTGCGCAATTCACTCTGCCGCTGATCGCCGTGACCGGCAGCAACGGCAAGACCACGGTGACGCAGATGATCGCCGCCATCCTGCGTGCCCATGCGCAGGAGGCCGCGTTCTCGACCCAGGGCAACCTGAACAATGCCATCGGCGTGCCGCAGACCTTGCTGCGCCTCACGGCGCAGCACCGCATCGGCGTGGTCGAGCTGGGCATGAACCATCCGGGCGAGATCGCCACCCTGGCCCATATCACGCGGCCCACCGTGGCGCTGGTGAACAACGCCCAGCGCGAGCACCTCGAATTCATGCACACGGTGCAGGCCGTGGCCGAGGAAAACGGCTCCGTGTTGGCGGCCCTGCCCGAGGATGGCGTGGCCGTCTTTCCGGCGGGTGACACCTACACGCCGCTGTGGCAGGGGCTGGCCGGCACGCGCCGCTGCCTGACCTTCGGCGGCAAGGGCGCCGACGTGCGCTGCACGGTGGCCGACTGGGGTGAGGGCGCCTGGCGCGTGCAGATGACCACGCCGCAGGGCGCGCTGGAATGCCTGCTCCACATCGCCGGCCGCCACAACGTCACCAATGCCCTGGCCGCCACGGCCTGCGCGCTGGCGGCGGGTGTGCCCCCGGAGGCCATCGTGCGCGGCCTGTCGGCGTTCACGCCGGTCAAGGGGCGCTCGCGCGCCTTCAGCGTGCCGTGCGGCGCGCGCGCCGTCACCGTGGTGGACGACAGCTACAACGCCAACCCCGACTCCATGCGCGCGGCCATCGAGGTGCTGGCCGAGCTGCCCGCGCCGCGCCTGCTGGTGCTGGGCGACATGGGCGAGGTGGGTGACCAGGGGCCGCAGTTCCATGCCGAGGCGGGCGCCCATGCGCAGGCCCGTGGCATCGAACACCTGTACGCGCTGGGCGTGCAATCGGCCCACGCCGTGGCGGCCTTCGGCGGCGCCCGGCATTTCGACAACATGGCATCGCTGCAGGCAGCGGTGCGCGAGGCGCTGCCCGCCGTGGGCAGCGTGCTGGTGAAGGGATCGCGGTTCATGAAGATGGAACAGGTGGTGGAGGCGATCGCCGCCACCGCGCAACAACCCGCTGCAGCGCAGGAGGCAAGCCATGGCACAACGCGTTGACCGCATGATTTCCCGGGGTGTCCCATGCTGATGTGGCTGGCCCAGTGGCTGCAAGGCCTGTCGCCGGACCTCGGCTTCCTGCGCGTTTTCCAGTACCTGACGCTGCGCGCGGTGATGGGCGCCATGACGGCGCTGCTCATCGGCCTGTTCGCCGGGCCGCGCGTGATCCGCAAGCTCACCGAACTCAAGATTGGTCAGCCCATCCGCACCAACGGCATGGAAACGCACCACATCAAGAGCGGTACGCCCACCATGGGTGGCGTGCTGATCCTGCTGTCGATTGCCGTCTCGACCCTGTTGTGGGCGGATCTGTCGAACCGTTTTGTCTGGATCGTCTTGATCGTCACGCTGGGTTTTGGCGCCATCGGCTGGGCTGATGACTGGCGCAAGGTGGTCTACAAAGACCCCAACGGCATGCGCTCGCGCGAAAAGTACATGTGGCAGTCCCTCATCGGGCTGCTGGCGGCGCTGTATCTGGTGTTCAGCATTTCCGAAAGCTCCAACCTGAAGGTGCTAGAGCTGTTCATCTCCTGGGTGCGCTCGGGCTTCGACGTGAACCTGCCCCCGAAGGCCGGCCTGCTGCTGCCGTTCTTCAAGGAAGTGAGCTACCCGCTGGGCGTGCTCGGCTTCGTCATCCTGACCTACCTCGTCATCGTGGGGTCGAGCAACGCCGTCAACCTGACCGACGGGCTCGACGGCCTGGCCATCATGCCCGTGGTCATGGTGGGCTCGGCGCTGGGTATCTTCGCCTACGTGGCGGGCAGCTCGGTGTACTCCAAATACCTGTTCTTCCCGCACATCCCGGGCGCGGGCGAGCTGCTGATCTTCTGCGCCGCCATGGCCGGCGCGGGCCTGGCCTTCCTGTGGTTCAACACGCACCCGGCCCAGGTGTTCATGGGCGACGTGGGCGCGCTGGCGCTGGGCGCCGCCCTGGGCACCATCGCCGTGATCGTGCGCCAGGAGATCGTGCTGGCCATCATGGGCGGCATTTTCGTGGTCGAGGCGCTGTCGGTGATGCTGCAGGTGACCTGGTTCAAGTACACCAAGCGCAAGTACGGCGAAGGCCGGCGCCTGCTGAAGATGGCGCCGCTGCACCACCATTTCGAGAAGAGCGGCTGGAAGGAGACGCAGGTGGTCGTGCGTTTCTGGATCATCACCATGCTGCTGTGCCTCATCGGCCTGTCCACGCTGAAGCTGCGATGAACCCGAACGACGACCTCCACGACCTTCCCCCGGCGCCAGCGGCGCCGCAGGAAGCGCCCGTGCCGCAGGCGGCCGCCGTGGCGCCCGTGCTGCCGCACACCCTCACGGCCGCCAAGGATGCCGCGGCCTTCGTGGCGCAGATCTTCGCCGACGCAGG
>DMZZ01000268.1:0-3232 GCA_003484805.1 Comamonadaceae bacterium
ATGTAGCCCGCACTGGGCTCGGCATGGCGCAGCGCAGGCGCCAGCAACGGAATCAGCCCTGCCACCGGGTCCACCAGATGCGCCTCGACCGCCGCCATCGCGCGGCGCTGCCGCTCGGGGGGCGCGTGGCCGGACAACACCGCCCAGGTCTGGGCAATGAGGTCGATGCGGCCCTCGTCCCGCACGTGGCTGCCCAGCGCGGTGCCATCATCAAAAAAGGCTCGCTGGTACCAGTCGCCATCCCACGCCTGGGTGTCCAGCGCTCTGCGCCAGCCCGTGAGCGCGGTTTCCCAACGCTGCACACGGGCATGATCGCCCTGCGCGTGGGCCAGCGCAATCCAGTCGGTGACGATGGCGCACAGAAACCACGCCAGCCACACCGATTCACCGCGCCCGCCATGGCCCACCCGGTTCATGCCGTCGTTCCAGTCGCCGCCACCCATCAGCGGCAGACCATGCTCCCCCGTGCGCAGGCTGTGGTCGATGGCGCGGGCGGCGTGCTCATAGACGCTGGCCGTGGTGGTGGTGGCGCCGGGGGACTCGTAGATGTCTTCCGCGCCTTCGGGGATCGCCGAACCTTCGAGGAAGGACACCTGCTCCCGCAGAAAGCCGTTGTCTTCGGTCCGCTCCAGATAATGCGCGCAGGCGAACGGCAACCACAGCAGGTCGTCAGAAAAATGCGTGCGCACGCCTGCCCCGCCCGGCGTGTGCCACCAGTGCTGCACATCGCCCGCCTCGAACTGGCGCGACGCGCACAGCACGATCTGCGCGCGCAAGGTGTCCGGCTGCGCCCAGGCCAGTGCCATGGCATCCTGCAACTGGTCACGGTAGCCCGTGGCACCGCCAGCCTGGTAAAAGCCCGCTTTGGCATACAGACGCGATGCCACCGTCTGGTACAGCAGCCAGCGATTCACCAGCACGTCCAGCAGCGGATCAGGCGTGCTGACCTGGGTGGCACCGAGCAGCGCAGTCCAATGGTCCAGCGCGGCTTCTTCACGCACGCGGCCCACCACGGCCATGGCCTCTTGCGCCAGCGTGCGCGCAGCGGCCTCGGTGGCGGCGTATCCCATCAGATACACCCGCTCGAACGCGGCACCGGCCCGCAGCGTGACCATGCGGGACATGGCAGCGCACGGGTCCAGCCCAAACCCGCTGCGCCGCCCCATTTGCAGGGGCACCACCAGATGGCCCTGGGCATCAAAGAACTCGCTGCGGTCACAGGTCCAGTCCAGACTGTCATTGTTTCGGTCCTCCGTGCCCGGCCCGGCCGAGGCTTCGCAGAAGAACGCCGTTCCCCCGCCGAAGCCTGTGGCAGCCTCGATCCGGGTACACAACAGGCCCAGCAGACGGCCTTCGGGCAGCGGCGCAAAACACGGTGCAGTGGCCAGCGTCGCGCGGTCACCGCGCTTCTCGCCCATCATCCATTCCACCATGCCGACGAGACGCAAATGCGCGCGCCGGGTACCCAGGTTGCGCACCTGCACATGCACCTGCCTGATGGCGGTGACGGGATCGACACACCAGCGCGCCACCACGTCCAGCGCCCCCCTGTGGTGGCGGATGGTGGTGGTGCCCTGGGCGTGCTCCACGCGGTACACCGCATCGCCTGCGCCCCAGGCCGATGGCGCCAGGCTCCACACTTCGCGCGTGCGGCGGTCCTGCAGCAGCAGCCACTCGGCAGGTGGGTCGGCCACCGGGTCGTTGGACCACGCGGTGAGCTGGTTCAGGCGGCTGTTGAGCGCCCAGGTGTTGCCCGCACCACTTTCGGACACCAGCGCTCCGATCTGTGCATTGGCCAGCACGTTGACCCAGGGCCTGGAGGGACGCAGTCCCGCCGAAACGTCGAATCCGAATGTTCCGGTGACGGGCGCAAAGCTCCCCACCGGCGCGGGCACGCGGGTGCTGGCCTGGTGGGTGGGCACATCATCGTTCGCGCCGCCGCGCCAGGGGCGGGCCTTGGACACGCCGTGTTCGGCCACCCAGGCCTTCATCTGGTGCATGAGCGCGTGGCCATCGGCCTGCAGCGCGATGCGGGCCAGGCTGTCCAACGTGTCCCGCTGCGGAGCTGACAACTCGTCCAGCCGCAGCAGGTGCAGGCTGGTCACCACCGGACCGGAGTGGGTGGCCAGGTCGGCATCGTGGTGCTCTCGCAGCAGGGTCAGTTCGCGCTGCAGGGGCATGTGGTACGAGTGGGATTCACTGCTGAGCACCACCAGGTCGCAGGCCACACCACCGTGCGCCCATTCGCGCAGGGCCTGGGCCAGCGTGCGCAGCAGGCCCAGGCCCTGGGGCGAGCCCGCCATCATCAGCACGATGGGCCGGTCGCCAGAAATGCCCAGTTGCCACAACACGCGGCGGTCGCACACTCGGTGGGCCGCCTGGGGTTCAAGGAGTGAGGCGACATGCCCCCCATGGACCTTGGGCAGCGTGAACACCAGTGCCGTGGTCAGGGCCTGAAGCGCCGGCAAGTAATCGCGGTGCGGGCGGTGCGATGCCCACTGGATGCTGGCCAGCGTGGCCGACATGGCCGAGGCACGCTCCACACAGGTGGGCTGGCGGTATTTGTCGATGATGGCCCGCAGCGTGGCCGGGTCTTGCGATGCCGCCGTGGCAAACGTGACGCAGGCCTGCGCACCGGGCGCAATGCGCAGCATCACACCCAGGGCAGCCACGGGGTCCAGACCTGTGGCCAGCGCAACCGGCACCTCGGGCACACGGCCCAACTGGGCCAGAGGCCGGGCGGGCGTGTGGTTGCGCCCCAGCCAGAGCTGGCGGTCGGTCTGGCAGCGCAGGCCCAGCACATCCCCTTCGGCATCGGACACAAAGTGCGCCGCCTGCAGGGTGGTTTCGGTCTGCAGGCGGGGGGTGCGCACAAACCGCAGCGCCTGTTGCGCGGGCAGCCAGTCGGCGGAGATGAAGAGATTGGAGAACGCGGGGTGGGCCTCGTCGGCCGCGTGGGTCGCCAGGGTGATGTCGAGGGCCGAGATCAGCTCCAGCTCGATCACCTCGTCGCCCAGATTGCTCACCACCACCTTGCGCAGCTCGATGTCGTCTTCCGGGCTCACCCACACGGTGGTGTGCACCTTGAGCCCGGGCCACAGCGCATCAAAACACACCCGGTCGGTGTGGAAGATGCTGCCGTACACCGCCTGCGCATCGGGTGCGGGGTGGCTGGTGACGGACACGGGCACGCTGGAGCCCATCTGCCGCACGTAAAGAAAACTGCCGTGTG
>DMZZ01000243.1:0-4298 GCA_003484805.1 Comamonadaceae bacterium
CGCGCCTTGTAGAGCCGGGGATCGCTCACGCGCGACACCAGGAAAGCATGCACCGATGCATCGTTGCGCTGCAGCAGCAGATCCTGGGGCAAGCCCCAGATCTGTACCAGACGCTGATTGAAGGCACGCACCGCGCCATCGAGCCCGCAGACCAGCATGCCATCGGCTGCCGAATCGAGCGTGGCCCGCAGCTCGGCCAGCAAGGTTTCCAACCCGCGTTCTGCGGCCTGTCGGGCACTGCAATCGATCATGGTCACCAGCAGCGCCGCCCCGCTCGCTGCCAGCGAAAAGGGTGCCACCCGGCGCTCCACCGGGACGAGCTGTCCGTCAGCGCGCAGCAGGCTGGTCATGGAATGGATACCCAGGGCCATCGCCTCTTCGCTGTCGGCCCAGAAGCACTGGTCCTGGGGCGTTGCCGCCAGGCGCTGGACGGGCAGGCCCGTCAGCTCCTCGCGCGCCATGCCCACCAGCGTGGCCGCACTCAGATTGGCGAACAGGATGGAGCGCGTGCGCGCATCCACAAGCCAGATGGCCTCCTGCAGCCCATCAAAGGTGGCTTGCCAGAGAACATCTTGCGAACGGACGTTGACGTTCACAACCCCGCCTCGACTGCGGCCGGATTGACGGCCCTTTCAAAAAAGTAACAGATTCGCTTGCGCGGAGACAGGTACTCCAGTGCCTCCCTGGGAAGCTGGGAAGGCCGCAGACTGCGCCGGATACCCAGCTCGGGGACGGTTTCCAGGTCCAGCACCAGCGCTTCGTCCTTGGGCACCCGTGGGTCATGCACGATCACCCGGGGACGCAAGGGGCGCGATGAATTGACCGAAACGACCATGGCAAAGCGGTCGTTGACCAGTTGCACGACCGAACCCGGCGGGTAAACCCCCATCATCCGGATGAAGATACCCAGTTCGACTGCGTCTAAACGGTTTTTCTGCTGAGCGAACATGACGGAAAGCGCCTCATGCGGCGTCATCGTCTGGGCGCTGCGCCCGGGATTGCACAGGCGCTCGTAATGGTTGACCAGCGACAGAATGCGCCCGGCCAGACACAGCTCCTCGCCGCGGAGCTTGAGGGGGAATCCGCTGCCATCGGCCATTTCATGGTGCTGAGCCATGGCCAGCAGAACGCCTTTGGACAATCCCATGCTCTGCCCCAGGCGGACGGATTCGCCCACATGGCTTCGGTAGCGCGTCTCTTCTGCGGGGGTCATGCCCGGAAATGGGCTACTGAGGGCCGCAGGCAGGCGCAACTTGCCAATGTCGTGCAGCAGCGCCGCCATGCCGAGGTCCTGCATGGCCATGGGCGACAGGCCTTGTGCCTTGCCCATGAGTAGACACAGCACCATGACATTGACGGGATGCAGCGCGTTGCGCTCGCCCACCCCGTCGGACAGGAGGCTGATCACGGATTCGGTGCTGCCCAGCAGCTCCTGCACACTGTCCGTGACGAGTACCTCGCTTTCCACCCGGGCCATCGCCGGACTGCCTTCCGCACTTTCGGCGAGCTTGCGGTACTGCCGCGTGATGGCCATGAAACGCTGGTCGCACGCATCCAGGCGTCGCTGCTGCTCCAGCAGCTTGCGCTTGAGCTGCTGGGCGGCGTGCCGCGCATCGCTCTCGGGGGCCACGGAAGGCTCCGACACACCATGGGTAGCCGCTTGCGCTAGAGCCGCATCCTCTGCCGATTCATCGGAGGCAGCCGGGTCCAGCTGCGAGTCGGGCTGCGGCAGGTCGCTTTTGGAGGGGTGGTAGCGGATCTGGGTCAAACCCAGCTCACGCAGAATTTCAATCTGGGACTCTGAGGCAATACGAAAACTGCTGACCGGGAAAGGGTGACTCATCCAGTTCAGGTCGAGCTGGATATACATGCCAATGCGCAACTGGCTTATATCGATCAATACGTCAGTGTTTTCATCCATCGCGGGAAGTCTCGCGGTATTTCATCCGCAGCCGGTTTCTCGGTGCATTATGTCGCCCATCGGGCACCGCTTTGGCCAACACCACCCCGATGGCGCTTTTGTGCAACAAATCGCTATTGGCAGATCAATGATGGTCGATAGACCAGATCCATCCACAACGCCCAGGCCGCGACACCACACAGCAGCAGACCCGCCAGGCGCGTCCCCCAACTGGCACGCAGGGCATTCACGCGATGGCGCAGATGCTGCCAGAGCCATGGCCCCGCCAGCAACCACACCCCACCGCCCACAGCAAACAGCGCCATGGTGAGCGCCCCCTGCCAGATGCCGCCGCTCAGCGCAGCCACCAGCAAGGCGGAATACAGCAATCCGCAAGGCATCAATGCCCACAGGAAGCCTGTCGCGAAAACACCACCGGGCGCCTCGACCAGAGGGCGTACGCGGCCCCATACCGATCGTCCGGCATTCTCGACCCATGCCGACTGCCGGGCTTGCAGCACCATCATGGCACCCCAGGCCAGCATGGCCACGTGAAAAAACGTCCAGAGGGGGCGCAGCGCAGTGCTTTGTTGCGTCAGCCACGCCAGGCTCTGCATGGCCATGGCGGCCAGCGCGCCCACCACGGCGTAGCCGAGCAGACGCCCCAGGTGATATGCCAAAAGTCGGCGCAACTGGCTGCCACGGGGCAACCACTGCACCACGTGTTCCTGCGAGCGCCCCTGCCCTGTCACCACCGCACAGGGCCCTGCGCACATGGCCAAGCAATGGGGCCCGCCCGCGAGCCCCATGAGCAACGCGGTGGAGGCCATCGATACGAGCATGGAAGCTAGATGATGCGGGAAAACCGCGCGCGGTTCTTGTCGGCCTGCAAATACTTGTCAAACACCATGGCAATGCCGCGCACGAAATACCATCCCATGGCCGTGACCTCGATCCCCTCGGCGCTGAGCTTCACCAAACCCTGCTGCTCCATTTCCTGCAACTGCTCCAGCTCGGGTGCGAAATATTTGCGGAAATCGATCAGCCAGGAGGTCTCCAGGGGTTCAAACAACAGTTCGCCCTGGCACATCAGCGCCATGATGACTGCGCGCCGGACCAGGTCATCGCGCGTCAGCGCCAGCCCACGGACCACCGGCAACCGCCCCTGATTGAGCCTGTCGTAATAGTCATCGAGCGTCTTGGCATTCTGGCTGTAGGTGGCCCCCACCCGGCCGATGGCCGAGACCCCGAGACCAATCAGGTCGCAGTCGGGCTGCGTGCTGTAACCCTGGAAGTTGCGGTGCAGGCGCCCCTGGCGCTTGGCAATGGCCAGCGCGTCCTCGGGCAATGCGAAGTGGTCCATGCCCACGTACACATAGCCTGCGGAGCTGAAAGCCTCCAGCGATCGCGACAGCATCGCCACCTTGGATGACGCCATGGGCAGATCGGCCCAGATGATGCGCCGCTGGGGCTTNNGGGGCTTGAAGCGGTCCGGCAGATGGGCGTAGGCATAAAGGGCAATGCGATCCGGGCGCAGTTGCGCAACCTGCGCCAGCGTGCGGTCGAACGAATCGGGGGTCTGCTTGGGCAGGCCGTAGATCAGATCCACGTTGATCGAATCAAATCCGATGGACCGGGCCGACTCGACCAGCGCAAACACCTGCTCCGCAGGCTGGATGCGGTGCACGGCCTTCTGGACTTCGGGATCGAAATCCTGCACACCAAAACTCAGCCGATTGAACCCGAGCTCATGCAACAGGGCCAGGCGGCTGGCGTCTACCGTGCGAGGATCTACCTCGATCGAATACTCGCCCCCCGGCACCAGCGTGAAGTTGCTGCGCAGCATGCCCATGAGCTCGCGCAGACCATCGTCGGACAGAAACGTCGGCGTTCCACCACCGAAGTGGATCTGGCTGACCGTCTGCCCGACACCACAATGGGCCGTGTGCAGATCAATCTCGCGGCTCAGGTAGCGCAGATAGACATCGGCCCGATCATGGTGCTTGGTGATGATCTTGTTGCAGGCACAGTAGTAGCAGAGCGATTCGCAAAAAGGAATGTGAACATAAATCGACAGCGGCAGGGACTTGCCCACGGCACTTTGCCGACGCTGCTGCAGGGCCAGCACGTACTCATCCTCCCCAAAGGCATCCACAAAACGGTCTGCAGTAGGGTAGGACGTGTAGCGGGGGCCCGATACATCAAACCGGGTCAGCAATTCAGGGGTTACAACTGTCATGTAGGCTCCTCACAAGCTTGGTAATGTGCCCGACTTTGTCGACCTATCTCTTGATTCCAGTCAAGCACACCGCAGCAGAACAGGGCGTTAAAGCAAAGGGGAAGAATGAGTGATAATTTGACCCATGTCAGCCCCACCTCGCATACCCATCGTTCCGGC
>DMZZ01000237.1:0-2848 GCA_003484805.1 Comamonadaceae bacterium
CTGTCGGGCGAGCGCATGAGCAAGGTGGACACCGCCTGGCTCCGCATGGATTCGCCCAACAACCTGATGATGATCAACGGCGTGTGGACCGTGGAGCCCGGCGTTTCGCTCGCTGCCCTGCGCGAGCGCGTGCAGCAACGCCTGCTGCAGTACCCGCGCTTTCGCCAGCGTGTGGTCGAGGACGCCGCCGGTGCCACCTGGGTGGACGACCAGCGTTTTGACATTGCCGCCCATGTGGAACCCGCCCAGCTCCCGCGCCGCAAGGGCCTGAGCCAGCAGGCGGCATTGCAGAAGTTCGTGGCCGACCTGGCCATGCAGCCGCTCGACCCGCGACGACCGCTGTGGCACTTCTATCTGGTGGAGGACTTCGTGGGCGACGACGGCCGCAGCGGCAGCGCGCTGGTGGTACGCCTGCACCATTGCATCGCCGACGGCATTGCGCTGATCTCGGTCACCATGTCGCTGGTGGACGGCGGCGCCGAGCCCCCCAAGCGCCGCAAGAAGGCCCCGGCCAGCGCCGAGGACTGGATCACCGACAGCCTCATCAAGCCCTTCACCGGCATGACGGTGAAGGCGCTCGACCTGGTGGGCGAAAGTGCTGCCAAATCACTGCACCTGCTGCTGGACCCCGAGAAGGCTGTGCAGCATGGTCTGGCGGGCTCGGTGGATGCCGCGCGCCTGGGCTACCAGCTCCTCAGCGACGCCGCCGCGCTGGCGCTCATGCCCGACGACTCGCCCACGCTGCTCAAGGGCGAGCCCGGTACCGAAAAGCGCGTGGCCTGGTGCCCACCGCTGCCTCTTGACGAGGTCAAGGCCATCGGCAAGGCGCTCAACTGCTCCGTCAACGACGTGCTGCTGTCCTGCGTGGCCGGCGCCATTGGCGGCTACCTGCGCCAGCACGGCGACGACACCGAGGGCAAGGAAATCCGCGCCATGATTCCGGTGAATCTGCGCCCCATGGAAGAGGCCTGGAAGCTGGGCAACCACTTCGGCCTGGTGCCCCTGGTGCTGCCCATCGGCATCACCAACCCGATTGAGCGCGTGTACGAGGTGCGCCGCCGCATGGCCGCACTCAAGGGCAGCACGCAGCCGCTGCTGGCCTTCGGCCTGCTGGCTGTGGCAGGCCTCTTGATCAAGCCGGCACAGGACGCCTTGCTCAACCTCTTCAGCCGCAAGACCACCGCCGTCATGACCAATGTGCCCGGCCCGCGTGAACCGCTCTTTCTGTGCGGCTCGCGCGTGACACAGTGCATGTTCTGGGTGCCTCAGTCAGGCCACGTGGGGCTGGGTGTCTCGATCCTGAGCTACGGCGGCGGCGTGCAGTTCGGCGTCATCACCGACACGAAACTGTGCCCCGAGCCGCAGCAGATCATCGACGCTTTCGCGCCCGAGTTCGCAGCGCTCTCCACGCTCACGCTGATGCTGCCATGGGGCGAGGCGGAATAGCCCAGACCGTAGCGGGCATTCTGGCGCTGGCCACGGCCTTCGCCCATGCCGAGGTGCTGGAGGAACATGTGCACCAGCCCTATCCGGTGCCCATCCAGCCAGGCCAGACGCTGCGCCAGGCGCTCCATGCGGCCACACCCATCCTGGTCGATGGGCGGCGGTTTCATGGCTATACGCACTGGAACGTGCACTGGAATTTCTGGTGGCACAGCGAAGCCTCGGGCCGCTGCCGCATCACACGCGTGACCACCCGGTTGCGCACGCGCATCCAGATGCCCGAGCTGCATGCCGGCAGCCCGGCGCAGCAGGCCCAGTTCGTGCGCTATGCCAGGGCACTGCACCAGCATGAGCAGGGCCATGTGCAGTTCGGCCGCTCGGCGGCCCAGGCCATCGACCGGGGCATTGCCGCCCTGCCCGAGGCCCCCGACTGCCCCACGCTGGGGCGCCAGGCCAATGCCCTCGGCCAGCGCCTGCTGGCAGAGCAGGCCGCACAGGAAAAGGACTACGACCGGGCCACCCTCCATGGGGCAACGCAGGGAGCCAAGCTGGATTGAAGCTATTTATTTTATAGCTGTCAGCGCTTACCCAGCAACCGCCAGATGCCAAAAACACACTTGAAATTCAGCCCCGCAACAAGCTCCCACCCCGCCAGAAAAGTTCAGGTGCCACGCGGCGCAGCAAGCCACTCCTGCGCCAGACGCACCCAGTAGGTGGCCCCCAGCGGAATCAGCGCATCGTTGAAGTCGTAGCTGGGGTTGTGCAGGGTACAGGGGCCGCCGCCGTGGCCCATGGCGCGGTGGTCGCCCTCGCCATTGGCGATGAAGCAATACGCACCGGGCTTGGCCTGCAGCATGTAGGCGAAGTCTTCCGCGCCCATGGTGGGCTCCTGCTCCAGCACGTTGGCATCGCCCACGATGGAGGCCATGACCTGACGGGCAAATGCCGCCTCGGCAGGCGCATTGATGGTGGGCGGGTAGTTGCGCACAAACTCGAACTCGCAGGTGGCCTCGTGCGCGGCACAGGTGTGCTCGGCGATCTGGCGCATGCGCCGCTCGATCAGGTCCAGCACTTCCAGCGAGAAGGTGCGCACGGTGCCCTGCAGCTCGCAGCTGTCGGGCACGACGTTGGTCGCCTCGCCGGCATGGATCATCGTCACCGACACCACGCCCGCCTCCACCGGCTTCTTGTTGCGGCTGATGATGGTCTGGAACGCCTGCACCATCTGGCAGGCAACCGGGACCGGGTCGATGCCGGTGTGCGGCAGTGCCGCATGGCCGCCTTTGCCCCGGATGGTGATCTTGAATTCATTGGACGACCCCATGACCGGGCCGGGGCTCAGGGCAAAGGTCCCGGCGGGCATGCCGGGCCAGTTGTGCATGCCGAAAACGGCCTCCATGGGAAA
>DMZZ01000237.1:2859-10214 GCA_003484805.1 Comamonadaceae bacterium
CCAGCAGCATGGCGGTGTGGCCATCATGGCCACAGGCGTGCATCTTGCCCGCGTGCTGGCTGGCATGGGCAAAGGTGTTGAACTCCTGCATGGGCAGGGCATCCATGTCGGCCCGCAATCCGATACCCCGCGCGCAGGCCCCGCCGTCGCGCCCATGCACAATGCCCACCACACCCGTGGTGCCCAGCCCGCGGTGCACGGGAATACCCCAGTCAGCGAGTTTCTTCACAACCAGATCGGCGGTACGCACCTCCTCGAAACACAGTTCAGGGTGCGCATGGATGTCGCGGCGCAGGGCTGCCATGGTGGGGGCATGTGCGGCAATGGAGTCGATGACGTTCATGGTCGGTATTTCCTTGACCGTGACAGTCTACCTACGGCCGATGCCGCAGGCTGTCCGAACGCAAATTCTGCCCCTCGTTGAGGATGGTTATGGATGGGCAAGAGGGCGCAGATCGCGGTGCGGCGCGAGGTGGCGCGGCGTCCAGGCCTGCGGCTTGCGATATACAAAATGGTGCCGCGCCACGTGGTAGCTGGGATCAAAGCCGTAGAAACTGCGCTGCATGCGCTGCAGCTCTTCTTCGCGGTAGCGCTCCAGGGGTTTGTGCGCCTCATCCTCGGCACGGCGCCGGGCCTTTTGCTGCAGCCGCTGCGGCCGATCGGGCGCGGCCGCCAGCGCCTGCGCGCGTTCGCGCGCCAGCGCCACGAAGGCTCGGGCATCCGCCGCCCCCAAACAGGCATCGATCAGCCCGCGCTGTAGCGCCTGAGACGCCACCAAAGGCAGGCGCTGCTGCATGACGCTGCGGCTGGCGGCCTCGCCGATGCGCCGCGGCAGTGAATAGGTCCAGTACTCGCTGCCGTAGAGGTTGCCCATGTTCTTGTAGTGCGGGTTGAGCACCACGCCCTCGTGCGCCCATACCTCGTCGGCCGCCAGCGCCAGAAAGCAGCCACCCGCGCCCGCATTGCCCTGCAGCGCGGCGACGGTGACGCGGTCGGTGAGTGTGAGGATTTCCAGCGCCACATCGTCGATGGCATGGATGGCGCGCCACGAGGCGTCGGCCGCGCTGTCGCCGTCGATGCGCTGCGCCGCCTCGATGTCGTGCAGATGGATGCCGTTGGAAAAAAACTCCTGCCCCCCGGCCAGCACCAGCACCTGCGTGGCACGCGACCGCACCCAGCGCAGCGCATCGCGCAGGCGCTGGCACTGGCGCTCGGACATGGCGCCGTTGTGGAAGTCAAAGTCCAGCCAGCCCACGCGCGCGCCCTCGGGCCCGAACTCGTGGTAGCGCAGCTCGTCCCATTCATCGGCGTCGCGCTCCAGCGGCACCTCCCATGCGGGCAGCGCGGCAGCCTGCGCGGCGAACACGCGCGTGGCGGCGAGCTTGAGCGCACTGGCCCCATCGGCGCGCGCGGCCTGGCCGTCGTCGGGCCGCATATGGCCGATCCACACCGCACCATCGACCGTGCGGCGCAGCAGCGCGGGGCCACGGCGCGCCACCAGCGCACCCGGTGCCGACGCCGCGCAGCGCGCCACCAAGGCGCTGCTGGCGGCGTGGGCGTCGAACAGGCGGCAGGGCNNGCATCGAGCACGCCCGGAAAGCCATCGGCCGCCGCGATCTTGCGCAGCACCGTGGCGGTGTCGTCGTGCTGCCAGTCGATGCGCCGCTCGGCTTGGGGCATCAGCGGCAGCCACCGGCCCGGTCCGTGCGCCGCCACGGCGCCCTCGAGCGCGGGCCGCCACTGGCCGGGCACAAAGCGCTGCAGCGCCCGCTGCACCGCCACCACCGCCGCCTGCGTGACTTCGCGCCGGTACACGCTGGACTTGCTGGCACCAGGGCGCACGTCAAACGGCTCCCAGGCCCAGACCTCGCCCGCGTCGTAGTCCTGCACGGCCTGCAGCACGGTCACGCCCCAGTGCGTGTCGCCCCGCATGAGCATCCAGTCCAGCGCGCTGGGCCCCTGGTCGCCCGGTATGCCGGGGTGGACCACCAGGCACACGGTGCGCGACCAGACCGATGCCGGAATGCGCCGCTTGAGGAAGGGCGCCAGCACCAGATCGGGCCGGAACAGCGCCACGGCCTCCTCGGTCACGGAGTCGGCAATGTCCAGCTCCACCGACACCTCGTGCCCCTGCGCGCGCAGCAGGCCGAAGAGCCGCTGGCTCAGGCTGTTGAAACTGTGGGTGAGCAGCAGGATGCGCATGGCGGATTCAACAGATGCGCGGCAACTGCTCGCCGCTGAGCCAGTCCACCACGCGGCGGCCGCCAAAGCGCGTGTCCATCTGCACAAACCCGTTGGCGTCCGCGATCACGGTGCCGATGCGCGCTGCATCCCGCCCCAGCGGGTGCGCGCGCATGGCGGCCAGCAGGGACTCGGCGGCCTCGGGCGCACAAATGGCCACCAGCTTGCCCTCGTTGGCCACGTACAGCGGGTCCAGCCCCAGCAGTTCGCAGGCGGCGGCCACCTGGGGCTGCACGGGAATTTCGGCCTCGCGCAGCAGCATGCCCACCTGCGACTGGCGCGTGATTTCGTTGAGCGTGCTGGCCAGTCCGCCGCGCGTGGGGTCGCGCAGCACATGCAGCAGCGCGGGGTCGGGCAGCGCCTGCAGCATGGCCTGCACCAGGGTGTGCAGGGCGGCGCTGTCGGACACGATGGCGGTCTCGAACTCCAGCGACTCGCGCAGCGACATCACCGCCACGCCATGCTCGCCCAGCGTGCCCGAGACCAGCACCGCATCGCCTAAGCGCGCCTGCCGACCGTCGATGGTGAGGCCCGGCGGCGCCACGCCGATGCCGGTGGTGCTGATGAACACACCGTCGCCCTTGCCTTGCTCGACCACCTTGGTGTCGCCCGTGACGATGGGAACACCCGCCGCGCGCGCCGCCGCCGCCATGGATTCGACGATGCGGCGCAGCTCTGCCAGCGCGAAGCCTTCCTCGATGATGAAGCTGGCCGTCAGGTACAGCGGCATGGCGCCCGACATGGCCACATCGTTGACCGTGCCGTGCACCGCCAGCGCCCCGATATCGCCGCCAGGGAAAAACAGCGGCGAGATCACATGGCCATCGGTGGCCACGACCAGGCGACCGCTGCCGGGCAGCGGCAGCAGGGCGCCGTCGTGGCCCTGGCGCAGGTAGTCGTTGTCAAAGGCGCGCACGAACAGCTCGTCAATCAGTTGCGCACTGGCACGCCCCCCGGCACCGTGCGTCATGTCCACACGGCCATGCTTGAAGTCGATGGGGCGAACGTAGTCTTTGCGGATGTTCATGCGGACACCACCGGAATGTCTTTGAACCGCCCGTAGGCGTAGTGCGCGGCGCAGGCCCCTTCGTTGGACACCATGCACGAACCCATGGGGCTCTCGGGCGTGCACACGGTGCCGAACAGCTTGCAGTCGGTAGGCCGCTTGACGCCGCGCAGAATGGCGCCGCACTCGCACTGCCTGTGGTCGGGCACGCTGGTGTACTGCAAAGCGAACTTGCGCTCGGCATCCCACGTGGCAAAGGCCGGACGGATCTTCAGCGCGCTGTAGGGCACATCGCCCAGGCCACGCCACTCGAAGCTCTCGCGCAGCTCGAAGACCTGCGACACGAGGTTCTGAGCAGCCAGGTTGCCCTCGGGCGTGACGGCGCGGGAAAACTCGTTCTCGACCTCGGCGCGCCCGGCATTGACCTGGCGCACCAGCATGAGGATGCCCTGCATCACATCCAGCGGCTCGAAGCCTGTGATCACCACGGGCTTGCGGTACTCCTCGGCAAAGTGCTCGTAGGGCTGCGAGCCGATCACGATGCTCACATGCGCCGGGCCGATGAAGCCGTCAATGGGCACGGTGCCCAGTTGCCGCACCTCGGCCGACTCCAGGATGTGCGTGATGGCCGCAGGCGTGAGCACATGGCAGCACAGCACGCTGAAGTTGGACACGGCCCGCTCGCGCGCCTCGCGCAGCACCAGGGCGGTGGGCGGCGTGGTGGTTTCAAAGCCAATGGCCAGAAAGACCACCTCGCGCCCGGGGTGCCTGTCGGCCAAGGCCAGGGCGTCGGCCGCCGAATAGACCATGCGCACATCGGCGCCGCGTGCCTTGGCCTGGATGAGCGACAGCCCCTCCGATGCCGGCACGCGCAGGGGGTCGCCATAGGTGCAGAGCATCACCCCGCGCTCCAAGGCGAGCCGGATGGCCAGGTCGATGCGCCCGATGGGCAGCACGCACACCGGGCAGCCCGGGCCGTGGATCATGCGCACGCTGTCCGGCAGAAGGCTCTCGATGCCATAGCGCGCCATCGCATGGGTATGCCCGCCACAGAATTCCATGAAACGGTAGTTCAGCCCGGGCCGTACCTCGGCAGCGATGCGGGCTGCGATGTGGTGCGCCAGTTCACCATCGCGGTACTCGGCTATGTACTTCATGTCCCCCCTTGCGTGCTGGCGAGTTCGGCAAACAGCGCCAGGGTACGCTCGGCTTCGTCGGGGTCTATCTTGCCGATGGCGTAGCCGACATGCACGATCACGTAGTCGCCCAGCTGCGCATCGTCCACCAGGGCGATGGACACCTGCTTGCGCACGCCGGACAAGTCCACCACGGCCTGCTGACCTGGCAGCAGCTCCACCACGCGGGCGGGTATGGCTAGGCACATGCGGCCGTCTCCTCTGAACAGTTGTGAAAGGGCGCCTGCGCCAATTGCTGCGCAGCCACCCAGGCCTGGCCCAGCGCGAGCCCGGCGTCGCCACACGACAAGGCCTGCGCCTGGTACACCCTCAGGCCTCGCGCCNNAGCGCTCGGTGAGGACACGGTTGAAAAAACAGCCACCGCCCAACACCACACTGCACACGGCGCGCTCGCTGGCCACCTGCGCGGCCCGCGCCACCAGGGCATCGGCCAGCGTGAGGTGGAACTGTGCGGCGGCGGCCTCGGTCTGCGCCGGGCTGGGCGCGTGCCATTGTGCCCAGGGGAGGCACAGCGGGCGCAGGTCGATGCGGCCTGCGGCATCCACCGGCGCCAGGTTCAGGTTGGAGTGCTGCGCCCGCACGCCGCCATGGGCCTGCAGGTGGCGCGCGGCCGCCTGCTCGAGCGCGATGGCGGCCTGGGCCTCCATGTCCTGACGCACCGACAGGCCCAGCAGGCCCGCCACGGCGTCGAACCAGCGCCCGGCCGCCGTGGTCTGCGGGCAGTTCAGCCCGCGCGCCAGCATGGCCTGCACGGTACGCGCCGCCGTCTCGCCCACCACAGGGGCAAAGTGCGGCACGATTTGGTCCGTCTGGCCGCTGGCGTGCAGCAGGGCCGCCGCCATGCGCCAGGGTTCGCGTGCCGCCACGTCGCCGCCCGGCAGTGCCAAGGCCCCCAGGTGGCCCACGCGCTCGCAGCGTGCGCCGTGCACCCACAGCAGTTCGCCGCCCCAGGCCGTGCCGTCGCGCCCCAGGCCCACGCCGTCGAGCGTGAGGGCAATCACCGGTCCGTGCAGGCCGTGCTCGGCCAGCACCGCCGCCGCATGGGCATGGTGGTGCTGTACAGCGACAGACGGGATGCCGCGCTCGCCCGCAATGCGCAAGGCGAGGCGGGTGCTGAATAAATCGGGATGCAGGTCATGCGCCACCGCATCCAACGGGCCGCCCGCCTGCGCGAGCAAGTTGTGTACTGACTGCTCGAGTGCCGCGCAGGCTGCGGGGTCGGACAGATCGCCATGGACACGCGACCACCGTGGCGCCTGGGGTGTTGCCGTATCCAAAAGACAGGCGCTGTTCTTCAGAAACGCACCGCAGGCAAGGATGCGCGTCATGGCACCGATCCCTCAGAACCTGCTCTCATCCCTGCCCTGCCTTGAGCCGCGCCAGCTCGGCTTCCAGCTGCGCGATACGCGCCTGCACGCTGTGCGCTGGGGTGCTGGCAGTGGGGATCGAGGCCTGCAGCAGCCAGTCGATCCAGGCCGGAATTCCCTCGCCGCTGGAGGCCGACAGCTGCAGGATGCGGATGCCAGGGTTCACGCGGCGCGCATAGTCCATGCAGCGCTGCACGTCGAATTGCAGGTGCTGTAGAAGGTCGGTCTTGGTCAGTACCATGAGCTGTGCGGCGGCGAACATATCGGGGTACTTGAGCGGCTTGTCCTCGCCCTCGGTGACCGACAGCATCACCACCTTGGCGTCTTCGCCCAGATCCCACAACGCAGGGCACACCAGGTTGCCCACGTTTTCAATGAAGAGCAGCGACTGTGGCGGGTGGCGTCCATGGTCGTGGTGCCCGTGTCCCTGCGCATGGTCGTGCAATGCCAGGCGGGCAAAAGCCTGCGCCACCATGGGCGCGTCCAGGTGGCAGCCCTTGCCGGTGTTGACCTGGATGGCGGGCGCGCCGGTAGCGCGGATGCGGTCGGCGTCGTTGGACGTTTGCTGATCACCCTCGATCACGGCCAGCGCCACCTCGGGATGGTCTTGTTGCAAAGCCCGGATGGTGGCGCACAGCAACGTAGTCTTGCCCGAGCCAGGGCTGGAGACGAGGTTGAGTGCGCGCACGCCGTGGGCGTGGAAATGCGCGCGGTTGTGCTGCGCCACCTGGTTGTTGGCGCCCAGCACATCCTGCTCGATGCGTATGGCACGCGACTCGCTCATCCCCGGCACCGAAACGCGCGCCGCACCGGCGCCAAAGTGCAGGTCGCCGGTGCGCGCATCGACCACCGCAGCCTGGGGTGGCGCTCCCGCTGCGGCTGGCAAGGGGCCGCTGCATCCACACACAACACACATGGTTCGTTCCTTCCTATGCCATCGGCTCGGGTTCAGACCACCTGCAGATCCACCACCCGCAAGGCATCTCCGCCCTGGGGCACCAGCCCGCAGGCGCCGCAGATCGGGCAGGGCTCTCCATGCGCAGCGATCTCCACGGTCTCGCCGCAGCCCGGACAGACAGCCTGGCCCGCTGGCTCGTCGATCAACACCTCGGCACCCTCCAGCACCGTGCCCGGGGCCAGCGATGCCAGCGCGAAGCGCAGTGCCTCGATCTCGACGGCCGCCAGCTTGCCCACTTCCAGCCGCAACTGCAACACGCGCGTGAACGCCTCGCGCTGCGCCGCGCCTTCCACGAGCGCCAGGATGCCACCGGCCAGGCTCAGCTCATGCATCCGCCCGCCTTTGCAAAGCTGGGAACTGGGGCACGGCGTAGGCAGCGGGCATGGCTGCATTGGAGCAGCCCTTCGCCGCCCTGACAACTGCCCCTTTCGCAAAACCTGGCAAACGCACCGGCGCGGCTACAGTGCCTTGCGCAGATTGGTGGTGGGAATCTTGAGTGCCTCCCGGTACTTGGCGACGGTGCTGCGCGCGCATTCAATGCCCTGCTCCTTGAGCATGTCCGCCAGCTGGCTGTCCGACAGCGGCTT
>DMZZ01000238.1:0-1054 GCA_003484805.1 Comamonadaceae bacterium
GGCGCAGGCGCACGCCGTGGCATTCAGGGCAGGGCTGGGTGCTGCGGTAGCGGGCCAGGTCTTCGCGCACCACCACCGAATCGGTTTCGCGGTAGCGGCGCGCCATGTTGGGCAGGATGCCCTCGAACGCATGCTTCTTGGTGTGCACCTTGCCCTTGGAGGCGCCGCTGTCCATGATGTAGCTGAAGGCGATTTCTTCNNCCGTGCAGGATGGCGTGCTGCACCGGCGCGGGCAGAGATTCGAACGGTGCCTCGATATCGAACGCATAGTGCCGCGCCAGGCTCTCGAGCATCGCAAAGTAGTAGCCGTTGCGCCGGTCCCAGCCCTTGATGGCGCCGCTGGCCAGGCTCAACGACGGAAAGGCCACCACGCGCGCCGGGTCGAACACCTCGCGCTGGCCAATGCCGTCGCACGCCGGGCAGGCGCCCATGGGCGAGTTGAACGAGAACAGGCGCGGTTCCAGCTCGGCCAGCGAATAGCTGCACACCGGGCAGGCAAACTTGGCGCTGAACAGGTGCTCGTGGCCTGTGTCCATCTCCAGCGCCAGCACGCGGCCGTTGCCCTCGCTGCCGCCCACGCGCAGGGCGGCTTCGATGCTCTCGGCCAGGCGCTGCTGCAGGTCTGGCCGCACCTTCACCCGGTCGATCACCACGTCGATGTTGTGCTTCTCGGTTTTCTTGAGCGCGGGCAGGTTTTCGTATTCGCAGATGGCGCCGTCCACCCGAAAGCGGATGTAGCCCAGCGCCTGCATCTGCGCAAACAGCTCGGTGAACTCGCCCTTCTTCTCGCGCGCCACGGGCGCCAGCACCATCAGCCGGGTTTCTTCAGGCAGGGCCAGCACGGCGTCCACCATCTGGCTCACCGTCTGCGCCGCCAGCGGAAGACCGTGGTCGGGGCAGAACGGGGTGCCCGCGCGGGCGTACAAAAGACGCAGGTAGTCATGGATCTCGGTCACCGTGCCCACGGTGGAGCGCGGGTTGTGGCTGGTGGCCTTCTGCTCGATGCTGATGGCGGGCGAGAGTCCTTCGATCAGATCGACATCGGGCTTGTCCA
>DMZZ01000238.1:1089-6174 GCA_003484805.1 Comamonadaceae bacterium
GAATGTCCAGGTCGATGTTCTTGAGGTTGTGCGTGCGCGCCCCGCGGATGCTGATGCGCTGCTCGCGCAGGGCGCGGGCGAGATAGGTGCCGTCAGTGGACAGGCGAGCGTCATCATCAATAGGTCGGGTCACGGGCAGGCTCGAAGAGAAAACCGACCATGATAGGACACGGGCGCTTTCTGCGCGTGCGCTGCCAGGCCCGTGCATCCGGGTGCTCGGGGTACGATGGCCCCGGCTATCGACTTATTTCTCTGCGCCCGGACCCTTCCATGATCATCAACTGTGTTGCCTACGAAAACGGGCGCAAGCTGGCCCATATCGATGTGGAGTCCATCAGCGACTGGCTGGCGCGCCCCGATGCCTTTGTCTGGGTGGCGCTGCAGGACCCGGCCGAGGATGAACTGCTGCAGATGCAGGAAGAGTTCGGCCTGCACGACCTGGCCGTGGAAGATGCGCGCAAGGGCCTGCAGCGCCCCAAGATCGAGGAATACGGCGACACGCTGTTCGTGGTGATGCACCTGGTCGAACCCGCGGGCGGTGACCTGCAGGTCGGCGAGCTGGCGGTGTTTGTCGGGCACAACTTCGTGCTGTCGGTGCGCACACGCAGCCAGCTGGGCTTTCTGGGGGTGCGCCAGCGCTGCGAGCGTGAGCCCTTGCTGCTGCGCCTGGGAGCGGGCTTTGTGTTCTATGCGCTTATGGACGCGGTGGTGGACCGCTACTTTCCGCTGATCGACGCGTTCGAGCTGGAGCTTGAAGGCATCGAGGAGCAGATTTTTGATCGCGGTGCTTCACGCGGCAACATCGAGCGGTTGTACGACCTCAAGCGCCGCACCACCGTGCTGCGCCACGCGGTGGGCCCGCTGCTGGAAGTGGCGGGCAAACTCCATGGCGGGCGCGTGCCCGAAGTCTGCACCGGGGTGCAGGAGTATTTCCGCGACGTGCACGACCATCTGGCGCGCATCAACAACTCCATCGACACCATGCGAGACACCATTGGCACGGCCATTCAGGTCAACCTGTCGATGGTGACCATCGAAGAGTCTGAAACCACCAAGCGCCTGGCGGCCTGGGCGGCGATTTTTGCCGTGTCCACGGCGCTGGCAGGCATCTGGGGCATGAACTTCGAGCACATGCCCGAACTCAAGTGGGCGTTTGGCTACCCGATGGCGCTGGCTGTGATCTTCAGCGCCGGGGCTGTGCTGTACTGGCGCTTCCGCAAGGCGGGCTGGCTCTAAATTGTTACCGCGAAAAATGGCTCCAGGGCTTATGTAATAAGCGCTGGCAGATATCAAAAAGATAGCTGTCGCGCCGGGGCGGGCGCTCAGGCGTCGGCTGCGGGCGCTGCCGGTGCGGCTGCACGCTGGCGCGCGCTGTGCAGGCTGCGGTCCACCGTGCGCGGGTCCATGCCGTACATGTCGGCAAACTCGGCCAGGCTCTTGCCACTGGCCTCGAAGGCGCGCAACAGGGCTTCCTCGCGGGCCTGCTTGGCGGCCAGTTCGGCCAGGGCTTCGTCGAGCAGGGCATTGGCGGCCTCGTCGCGGGTGCGCACGCGCTCGGCGTAGTCCTCGCGCGTCAGGCCGCTGGCTTCGATGTTGCGAACGATGCGTGCACGCAGCTTCGGTAAAAGGTCGTCCGGGCCGCGCCCCTGGCGGCGGCGGTAGACCTCCAGCAGCGCTTGGTGGACATGCTCGGGGGCCATGTCTTCGACCGGCTGGCCCTGCAGGTCGTGGCGCGGCTGGCCGGCAGCCACGCATTGCAGGTAGCGCGTGGAGCGGGTGTGGATGCCCAGGGCCTGCTTGAGCGCTTCGCGTTCAAACTGCTCGGGGTGGGCGGCCATCAGGTCCTGAAAGATGCCGCGCTTGAGCGGCAGGAACTGGGCACCAAAGAGCTGCGGATACAGCGCAGCCAGTTGCTCCAGTGCGGGCGGAATGGCACGTGCCGCACGGCGCGGGGTGGCCGCAGCGGGCGCATCGCCCTCGGGCGCGGCCGCCTTCTGGCCCGCAGGCTTGCGGCCCCGCTGGTTGCGCCCACCCCGGCGCGAGGCGCCTTCGGGGCGCGGGGTGCTGCCTGCCTCTGTGCCGCTCTCGCCGGGAGCAAGGGGGGCGACGGCCGCCGCCGCAGCGGGTGCCGCAGCCTCCGGGGCGGCGGGCGCTGTGGTCTGTTCAGGGTGTGGCACGGAGTCGGTCATGGGCGTAGCGGGTAGGGGCAACAAAACCCTCAATCATGCCAGTCTTGTGCGCCTTACCCCGCCAGCGCCTCGTCGAGCACCTGCACCCAGTGGCGCACGGGGGTGTCGGTGCCGCTTTGCAGGTGCGTGATGCAGCCGATGTTGGCCGAGGTGATGACCGTGGGTTGCAGGGCTCCCAGGTGCCCGAGCTTGCGGTCGCGCAGCTGGCCCGACAGTTCGGCCTGCAGCACCGAATAGGTGCCGGCCGAGCCGCAGCACAGGTGGGATTCGTTCGCCGTCAGGCGCACGTCGAAGCCGAGCGCTCGCAGGTGCTGCTCCACGCCGCCACGCAGTTGCTGGCCGTGCTGCAGCGTGCAGGGCGGGTGGAAGGCCACCACGCCCTGGGGTACGGCGCGCAGCTTGCCCTGGAGCTGGGGCACGATGTCGGGCAGCAGCTCGGAGAGGTCGCGTGTGAGGTGGCTCACGCGTGCGGCCTTCTCGGCGTATGCAGGGTCGTGGCGCAGCAGGTGGCCGTATTCCTTGACGGTGACGCCGCAGCCCGAGGCGTTCATGACGATGGCCTCGACCGCGCCCTTCTCCACCCAGGGCCACCAGGCGTCGATATTGGCGCGCATCTGCGCCAGGCCGCCGTCCTGGTCGTTCAGGTGGAACTTCACCGCGCCGCAGCAGCCCGCCTCGGGCGCCACCACGGTCTGGATGCCCGCCGCGTCGAGCACGCGCACGGTGGCGGTGTGGATGCCCGGCATCATCGCGGGCTGCACGCAGCCCTCGAGCAGCAGCACCTTGCGCGCATGTGTGCGGGTGGGCAATGCGCCCGGCGCCTCGGGCGCGGGCACCTTGGCGCGCAGGCTGGCGGGCAAGAGGCCGCGCACGGCCTGGCCCATCTTCATGGCCGGGGCGAACAGGGGCGAGGGCAGGCCTTCCTTCAGCGCCCAGCGCACCGCGCGCTCGCCGACGGGGCGGGGCACCTTCTCGTCCACGATCTTGCGGCCGATGTCCACCAGGTGGCCGTACTGCACGCCGCTGGGGCAGGTGCTCTCGCAGTTGCGGCAGGTCAGGCACCGGTCCAGGTGCAATTGCGTGCTGCGCGTGGGCTGCGCGCCTTCCAGCACCTGCTTGATGAGATAGATGCGGCCGCGCGGACCGTCCAGCTCGTCGCCCAGCAACTGGTAGGTGGGGCAGGTGGCGGTGCAGAAGCCGCAGTGCACGCATTTGCGCAGGATGGCTTCGGCTTCGATGCCTTCGGGCGTGCCTTGGAATTCGGGGGCCAGTTGGGTTTGCATGGGGCGTCCGGGAAAAAGCTGCGAAAGGTCAGGGGGGCGACGGCCGCGCCGGTGGCGGGGGCTGGCGGGTGTCGGCCTCGGGGCGGCGGCGGCCGGGTGCGCGCAGCCGGGCGCGGTCGATCCACAGCGGGGGCAGTGCCAGCGCAAACAGCACCAGCGCCAGTGGCACGACAAACACGAAGCCCACGTACTTGAACCCGGCCGCACCGGCAATGCCCCCGACCAGGAACATGCCCAGCAGCCCGGCGAACAGGCGCAGGCGCTGGTGGTTGGCGCGCACCTGCTGCTCGGGCGGGCGGCCGCTGCGGTTCCAGTAGAGCATCTTGCCCAGCTCGATGCCCAGGTCGGTGACCACGCCGGTCATGTGCGTGGTGCGGATCTGCGACGAGGACATCTTGGTCACCGTGGCGTTCTGCAGCCCCATGATGAAGGACAGCAGCAGCACGGTGACCGGCACGGCAAACGGCGTGCGCCAGTTCAGCGTGACCGCACCCACCAGCCCGAACACCAGCATCAGCAGCGCGACGATGAGCAGCGGCAGCGCGTAGGTGCTGTGCAGCCGGTGCTGCAGCGCCCAGTTGACCAGAATGGCGGTGAGGGCAGCGCCGCTGATGAAGGCCAGCAACGCCCCCACGGCGCTGAGCACCAGCACCATGTTGCCCAGGATGAGGTTGTCCGCCAGCATGGAGACAAAACCCGTCATGTGCGAGGTATAGAGCTTGACCACCAGAAAGCCGCCGGCATTCACCGCACCCGCGTTGAAGGCCAGCAGCAGGCCCAGCAAGCGGTTGCTGGCCACCGTGCGGTGCTGGCCGGTGAGATGGCGGAAGCGGCGCATTTCAGACGGTCATGCGGCCGGGGTTGAAGATGCCGGCGGGGTCGAAGCTCTGGCGCAGCCGCTCGTGGATGGCGCGCAGTGCGGGAGAGATGGAGTCAAAACGGGTTGCAGCGCTTGCTGCGTCTGCGCTATGCGCTCTGAAAAGCGAAGCACTCCCGCCCGCCTGGCGGGCCAGGTCGTGCAGCGCCTGGGCGTGGCCGGGGGCGGCCTGCACCCAGCGCAGCGCACCGTGCCACTCGACCAGCGGCGGCGCCACACCGCCTGGCAGGGTCAGCACCGGTGTGGTGGCGGGCAGCGACAGACGCCACAGGTCCAGGCCCTGCGCCGCGCCTGCGGCGAACCAGGGCAGTGTCTGGTTGCGGCAGGCCGCCCAGTCGGCGGCCACGGTGGCGGGGTCCTGGCGCTCGCCACCCATGCTGCGGCAGGCGGCTTCGACGGCGGCCACGGCGCCGCGCAGGCGCACATAGAGCGTGTCCACGCCCGCATCGTGCACCCAGCAACTGGCGTTGAGCGGCAGCGGCTGGCCGCCCCAGGCGTGCAGCCGGCGCAGGGCCTCTGCCTGATCGCATTCAAAGCGCAGCGTGGCCTCGGCCGGGGCCACGGGCAGCACCTTGAGGCTGACCTCGGTGATCACGCCCAAGGTGCCCCAGGCGCCCGCCATGAGGCGGGAAACGTCGTACCCGGCCACGTTCTTCATCACCTGCCCGCCAAACGCCAGGTGCTCGGCCCGGCCGTTCAGGAGCTTGAGGCCCAGCACATAGTCGCGCACGGCGCC
>DMZZ01000238.1:6273-7177 GCA_003484805.1 Comamonadaceae bacterium
TCGAGCAGATCCCCTTGCGGCACGGTGCCATGAAAGTCTTTGCTGCCACCGCCACGGATGCGCAGCGGGCGGGGGTGCGCCGCCGCGGCGCGCACCTGTTCGGTCAGGGTGTGAAGGGCGCTTTCCATAGCCTTGCATGGTACGCGTTGGGGCCTTCCAGCGCATGGCGCTGCAGCGTGCGGCGGCGTGAATTTTCTGCACGGGCCGTGTGAGCGAATTCCGGCAGGGCGCCGGACGGGGAGCGTGCAAGCGCTTGTATTGATCTAAATTTGATAGCTGTCAACGCTTATTGAATAAGCGATAGAGGCCAATTTTGTTCAAAACATCAGGGCGAAAAAAAGCCCGCCTTGCGGGCGGGCTGAAAGTACCATGGAGCGATTCAAAAAGAACGGGCTCCTGCCGTGGCGCCACCAGACACCACGGCAGACGCAGGGAGGTCAGCGGCTGTAGGCGGTTTCGCCGTGCGAGGTGATGTCCAGGCCTTCGCGCTCGGCTTCTTCGCTCACACGCAGGCCCACCAGCACATCGGCCACCTTGTAGGCCACGAGGGCCACCACGCCGGACCACACCATCGTGATCAACACGCTCTTGGTCTGGACCCACACCTGGGTGCCCATGGCGAAGGTGTCGGGGGCCAGGCCGCCCGTGCCGCCCAGGCTTTGCGAGGCAAACACGCCGGTCAGGATGGCACCGACGATGCCGCCCACGCCATGCACGCCGAATACGTCGAACGCATCGTCGGCACCCAGCATGCGCTTGAGGCCACCCACGCCCCAGAGGCAGACAACATCGGCCACCAGGCCCATCACGATGGAGCCCATGGGGCCCACGAAGCCCGCAGCCGGGGTGATCGCCACGAGGCCGGCGACGGCACCCGATGCAGCGCCCAGCATGGACGCCTTGC
>DMZZ01000290.1:0-3768 GCA_003484805.1 Comamonadaceae bacterium
ACGCTGATTTCCTGAGCGCATGTTTGCGGTCGTCCCAGGCGCTGCAGGCCTTTGGCGCGGGCGGATGACGAAAGTGCGCGCTGTGTTCGGTAACGCACCGACGTGCGGCCGATGGATGCCTAGTCTCAGATGGCGCCGATATTGACGCACCCAGTCAGATCGGCTGGACCCCGCAGGGCCCCCCTGCGTGCCCCGGATTCTGCATTTCAAAGGAAACACCATGAAAACCATTTACCTCGCGGCTGTGCTGCTGACCACTCTGGGCCTTGCCGCATGCGACAAGCAGCCGGTGGTGGTCAATGTTCCGACCCCTGTCGCCGTGCCCGTTGCCGTACCCGGACCTGCGGGCCCGCAGGGCACGGCCGGCACCGACGGTGGGCAGGGGGCTACCGGCGCCACCGGGGCGACCGGCAAGACGGGCGACGGCGGCACCACCGTGATCGTGGTACCCCCGGCATCTACCCCCGCCAATTGATCCACCGAACGTACCGATTCAAGGAGAGCCCCCATGAGCCTAGGAACCATCCTTCTGATCGTGCTGATCCTGTTGCTGGTCGGCGCCATACCTTCCTGGCCGCACAGCCGCAGTTGGGGCTATGGGCCCAGCGGGCTGCTGGGCCTGGTGGTGGTCGTCATCCTCATCCTGCTGGTGATGGGTCGTTTGTGACCCGGGTTGGCCGCTGCAGACATTTCACCCCAAGGAGCCATCGATGAAACACCTACTGAAAAACACATTGGCCGTGGCCATGCTGGCATTGGCCACCCAGGCCATGGCGCAAGTCACCCTGTTCGAGAATGAAAACTTTCGGGGGCGCTCCTTCACCACCGAGCGCCAGATCGGGAACTTCAACCGTGCCGGATTCAATGACCGCGCCTCTTCGGTGCAGGTTGTCGGCGGGCGCTGGGAGGTCTGTGAAGACGTCCGGTTCCGGGGGCGCTGCATTGTCTTGCGTCCGGGTCGATACCCTTCGCTGTCTGCCATGGGGCTGAACGACCGTCTTTCGTCGGTGCGTGAGATCGATCGCAATGTGCGCGTGGCTGAAAACCGCTTCGCGCCGATGCCCGACCCCTACTATGACAGCCGCCGCCGCAACGGCGAACGCCTCTACGAAGCCCAGGTCACCTCGGTGCGCGCCGTGGTGGCAACCCCCGAGCAGCGTTGCTGGGTGGAGCGCGAGCGCGTGGTAGAGGATCGTCGCGACTCCAATGTCCCCGGGGCCATTGCCGGTGCGCTCATCGGCGGCGTTCTGGGTCATCAGGTAGGGGGCGGAAGTGGCCGCGACATTGCCACTGCGGGCGGCGCAGTCGCTGGTGCGGTGGTGGGCTCTCGCGTGGGTTCGGACGGGCAGGGCGGGCGCATGCAGGATGTGCAACGTTGCGCCACCGTGCCCAACCAGCAGCCCGACTACTGGGATGTGACCTACAGCTTCCGCGGGCAGGAGCATCGCATCCAGATGGCCCAGGCACCGGGCCCTGTGGTTACCGTGAACCGGCAGGGAGAGCCGCGCAACCGTTGATGCGCCGCGGTGGATGACCCCAAAAAAAGCGGCCCCTCCGGGGCCGCTTTGCCATGCACGCCTGATGGGCTCAGGCGTGCCGTACCGCGGTCATTTGAACCACGAATCGCTGGCTTTGCGCTCCCATTCGGCCAGTTGCTTCTCGGCTTCATCCTTGGCAATGCCGTAGCGTTCCTGGATTTTGCCGGCGAGATGCTCGCGGCGCCCGGCGACGACATCGAGGTCGTCGTTGGTGAGTTTGCCCCATTGCTCCTGTGCTTTGCCAGCCACTTGCTTCCAGTTGCCCTTGATTTGGTCCCAGTTCATAAAAACTCCTTGTGTGTTGTTGAGTCGTTGGTGAAGGGTCCGGTTCAGGGGCGCACGGCGATCTCGTTCTTGATCGACCGCACGCCATTGACCTGCCTGGCGATGCTCTCGGCCGCGTTCTTTTCGACACTGCTCTTTGCAAAGCCGGACAGCATCACGGTGCCGTTCAGTGTTTCGACGCTGATCGATGAACCTGCCACCCGTTTGTCTTCGAACAGGCGCGTTTTCACGGCCGTGGTGATGCCGGCGTCGTCGATGTAGGAGCCTACGGTCTCCTGGCCGCGGCTGACGGCGCAGCCCGTGGCGGTGAGCAGGGTGATTGCAGCGATGGCTGCGGTGAGGAATGTGCGAATGATCATGGTGATGCTCCAGTCGTTGACGGGTGTTGACCCGTGAATGACCGCGACCCCCCGCAGACAGGCGTGCTGCCAGGAAAGGTATACGGACGATGCAAGGGTAGTTCGCGCCGGTGGCACCGTCCGTACGCTATCGAACATAGGCGGGAGGCGTGGCATTTTTTGTTTTCATTTGTTTTTATCGGCACCAAAGGCCTTGCCTATGCGCTGTAGCGCACAGAGCACAAGTGGCGATGTGCGTAGTCTTTGGCCTAGGTGGTTGCGCTTCCCTGGATGCGTGAACCCATTGACGGGGATTGCTCGCATGGAGGTGGGTGGTTCTCACTGTTTTCCTCCAAGGAGATTTCCATGAAATACGCACATTTGATTGCCGCTACGTTGATGACGCTGAGTTTGAGCGCCTGCTTTTCGCTGCCGCCTGGCCCGGCGGGTCCGCAGGGGGCCACCGGTGATACCGGAGCCCAGGGCCGTACGGGTTACACCGGAGCCACCGGAAGCACGGGCAGCGTCGGGGCCACGGGTTACACCGGCGCAACCGGTGTCCCTGGAGCCACTGGTGCAAGCGGGGTTCCCGGGGCCACCGGCTATACCGGCGCCACTGGTGAAACGGGTGCGACCGGTGATACCGGGCGCACGGGTGGCACCACGGTGATTGTCCCGGCCCGCTGAAGGGCCGTGGGGCTGCCTGGCAGGCGGCCCCTTTTGGGCCTGCATCCGATGGGGTGGCCGGGCTGATAAAATCCCACGCAAAGACCGCTGTCCCGGCGGTCTTTTGCTTTTTTAGTCTTCGGGACCATGTAGAGGAACACCATGTACAAAAACCTCGCTGCTGCGCTCGCGGCCGCCTGTTTTTTCTCCCCCGTTTTTTCCCAGACCAAGGCGCCCGCCGAGCCCGTGAAGGCCGGCTTCGTCTATGTCTCGCCCATCACCGA
Source organism: Comamonadaceae bacterium (assembly GCA_003484805.1). GTDB lineage: Bacteria > Pseudomonadota > Gammaproteobacteria > Burkholderiales > Burkholderiaceae_C > Simplicispira. The sequence goes on from DMZZ01000290.1 coordinate 3,112, forward strand.
GGCCGGCTGGACGCGCCAGCACGACGAAGGGCGCAAGGCCGTCGAGGCCGCGCTGGGCGCGGGCGTCAAGACCACCTTTGTCGAGAACGTGCCCGAGGGACCGGACGCCGAGCGCGTGATCCGCGACCTCGCCGCCACGGGCCACAAGATCATCTTCACGCCGAGCTTTGGCTACATGGAGCCCACGCTCAAGGTGGCGCAGGACTTCCCCGACGTGAAGTTCGAATCCATCACCGGCTACAAGCAGGCGGCCAACGTGGCCACGGCCAACGCGCGCTATTACGAGGGCCGCTACCTTGCAGGCATCGCGGCGGGCCGCATGAGCAAGACCGGCGTGGCCGGGTACGTGGCGGGCTTCCCCATCCCCGAGGTTCTGCAGGGCATCAACGCCTTCACGCTGGGCATGCGCTCGGTGAATCCAAAGGCTACGGTGAAGGTGGTGTGGCTCAACGTCTGGTTCGACCCACCCAAGGAACGCGATGGTGCCATGGCGCTGTTCAACCAGGACGCCGATGTGGTCGCCTTCCACACCGGTTCCACGGCGGTGATGGCGGCCGCGCAGGAGCGCGGCAAGCTGGCCGTGGCCTACCATTCCGACATGCGCCGCGTAGGGCCCGACGCCCAGATCGTCGCGGTCACGCACCAGTGGGGCGACTA
>DMZZ01000290.1:3827-4418 GCA_003484805.1 Comamonadaceae bacterium
ACATCGCCGCGGGCAAGCTGCACCCTTTCCAGGCCACCAGGGCCGCCGTGCGCGACAGCGAGGGGAACGAGGTGATCGCCAAGGGGCAGACCCTGGGTGACGCCCAGATCCTGGGCATGAACTGGCTGGTCGAGGGTGTGCAGGGCAGAATCACACGCTGACCCTGCTGTCGTCAGGCCCTTTGGCGGGGCTGGCGACCTGGCATCCACAGGCATAGAATCCAGGGCTGCGCTACAGCGCAAAGAGGGGGATGCAGCGCCAACACCCCCGGCGCTGCATCCCTGTCCCAAAACGTAAGCGCGCGACACAATCGCGTGCGGAGACCGTGGATGACATCGCACACAGCCCTGCGGCTGCATGTGCCGGAGCCTACTGGGCGACCGGGCTGCACGACCGATTTTTCCTTTCTTCGCGTATCGCCCCCCGGCGCAGTACGCAGACCTCCCCCTGACGCCCCCGCCGCCGATACCGCCGATCTGGCCCACAGCCTGGTGTGTGTGCTGGACGATGACGGCCGCGCTGTAGGCCCCTGGGCCCCGGCCATCCACCCCGATCGCCTGCGGCGAGGGCTGCGCGCCATGATGAAGACGC
>DMZZ01000289.1:0-1475 GCA_003484805.1 Comamonadaceae bacterium
GCAGTAGGGTCGGACGTGTAGCGGGGGCCCGATACATCAAACTGGGTCAGCAATTCAGGGGTTACAACTGTCACGTAGGCTCCTGACAAGATTGGTAATGTGCCCGACTTTTTCGACCCATCTCTTGATTCCAGTCAAGCACACCGCAGGAGAACAGGGCGTTAAAGCAAAGGGGAAGAATGAGTGATAATTTGACCCATGTCAGCCCCACCTCGCATACCCATCGTTCCGGCCCCTACCGAAAGCGCTTCGGATCTCCCGATCGAAGTCGGTCAGGCGCCTATACACATGACGCAGCAGACCATCAAGGTGGCATGTTCAAACTGCAACCTGCGTGAGCTGTGCATGCCCGTCGGACTGACGGACGATCAGATCAAGCGCATCGACAACGTGGTGGCCATTCGCCGCAAAATCAAGCGTGGCAGCACGCTCTTTCGCAATGGCGAACAGTTCACGTCGCTGTTTGCCATCCGCACGGGGTTTTTCAAGACCTGCGTGGCCACCGAGGATGGGCGCGACCAGGTCACGGGTTTTCAGATGGCGGGCGAGATCATAGGGCTCGACGGCATCGTCAACGACCACCACACCTGTGATGCCGTGGCACTGGAAGACGCCGAGGTGTGCGTGATGCCCTTCGACCGCATCGAGGAAATTTCCCGCGAAGTCAATGCGCTGCAGCACCATGTGCACAAGATCATGAGCCGTGAGATCGTGCGCGAGCACGGCGTCATGCTGCTGCTGGGCAGCATGCGTGCCGAAGAGCGCCTGGCGGCCTTCCTGCTGAACCTGGTGCAGCGCCTGCATGCGCGCGGTTTCTCGCAGTCTGAGCTGGTGCTGCGCATGACCCGAGAGGAAATCGGCAGTTATCTTGGCCTGAAACTCGAAACCGTGAGCCGTACGTTCTCGAAATTTGTGGACGACGGCATCGTCGAGGTCAAGCAGCGCCACGTGCGCATCCTCAGCCCCGAGGCGCTCAAGCGCATCGTCAACAACCAGCAAGCCTGCCACTGAGAAAGGGCTCCTTGCAGCCGCCAGATGGTGCTGGCGCGCGTTTATGACGGATTCCATGGCGCCGCTGCAACATGGAGACGCAAAAAAAGGCATTCGCAGCTTGGAAAGCCGTTTTTTTACCAGTAGCATCACCGTGCCAGTGGAGAAGCAGGTTTTCGCTGGTGAAATGACCACTCCCAAAAAGGAAAACCCAACATGGCAACTGCAAAAAAAGCTCCGGCAAAAACAGCCGCTGCTGCCAAGACCGCTGCCCCCGCCAAGAAGCGCACCCCGAATGCAGCTTTCATGAAGGCCCTGACACCCAGCCCCGCCCTTGCTGCCGTGGTTGGAGCAGCTCCCCTGCCCCGTACTGAAATCATCAGCAAGCTGTGGGTCTACATCAAGGCCAACAACCTGCAAGACGCGGCGAACAAGCGCATGATCAATGCCGACGCCAAGCTCAAGGACGTCTTTGGCAAGCCCCA
>DMZZ01000289.1:1483-2184 GCA_003484805.1 Comamonadaceae bacterium
CATGATTGTTGCGAAATTACATCAATACGAATAGGAATGACTATCATTTGATTTAATATTGCCGTGCGAGACATTGCACAGCCATGCCATTGCCAGCCACTGCCCCTCGCCTGACCGGGATGCCCTTGAACGGCATCCACTGCAACGAACCATCCGACGGAGGCCCGATTGGCACATTCACGCGCTCAGCGCCGCAGCGGCACAGCCCTGCAGACCCCAACATCCGACAAACGACTCCTGCCGCTGGGCGCCTTGATGCTGGCAGCTTCTGTCGGCGTTCAGGCCCAGACCGGCAACACACCTGCGGACAAAACCCTGGCCACCGTCACGGTGAAGGAACACGCCGAGGCCCCCGAGGGCAAGGACAGCGTGCGCGCGACCGAGACCACCATCGGCAAGGGCCGACAGCCATTGCGCGATATCCCTCAATCGGTGACGGTGGTGACCGAGCGGCTTATCGATGACCGCAACCTCGACACCGTCAAGGAAGCCCTGAAGAACACCGCCGGCATCACCTTTCTGGCGGCCGAGGGCGGCGAGGAAGACATCCGCCTGCGCGGCTTTGCGCTGCAAAGCACGGGCGACATGTTCATTGACGGGATGCGCGACCCAGCTTTCTACGACCGCGACACCTTCAACCTCGACCGCGTGGAGTTGCTGCGCGGCTCGGCGTCCATGCTGTTCGGGCGGGGCTCCACCGG
>DMZZ01000289.1:2323-2857 GCA_003484805.1 Comamonadaceae bacterium
TTCGCGGTGAGCCTCTACCACCTGGACAACAACAACGGCATGAACTACGGCCTGCCCTGGATCCGCCGTACCGCTACTTCGGCCGTCAGCGACACCACCATGCTGCCGCTCGACCCCACGGCCTACTACGGCGCCGCCAGCGACTACAACGCGGGCAGTGCCACCATGGCCACGCTGCAGCATGTGCACCGCTTCGATGGCGACAGCGAACTCAAGACCCAGTTGCGTGCCGGCAGTTTCGAACGCGACCAGCGTGCCGGAGCGGTGCGCCTGGCCGCTGCGGCCCAGCAACCCGGCGGCGTGGCGGCCAACCTGTCGAACTTCGGCCCCGGTACCCGCCTGACACGCGGCAACCACCTGAAGATGCAGGACATGGACACCGTGCACCTGCAAAGCGACTTCAGCAGCAAGTTTGAAGCCCTGGGCGTGCGCCACGAACTGCTCACGGGGGCCGATTTTTCCCACGAAAAGAAGCGCGTCTACGGGGCGCTCAGCGCCGCCCAGGGCGGTATCAACATCACCAAACCGACAACC
>DMZZ01000289.1:3053-7731 GCA_003484805.1 Comamonadaceae bacterium
TCCTACGGCACCTCGTTCAACACCTCGGGTGACACGTATTCGTACAGCCCGCAGACGGTGAACACGCCCCCCGAGTCGAGCCGCAACATCGAGATCGGCGCCAAGATCGACTCCAGCGACAAGCGCTTCACCACACGCCTGGCCGTGTTCCATTCGACCAAGCTGCACGAGCGCAACGTCGACCCCGATCTGAACATCGCCGTGCTCTCGGGCAAGCGCCATGCCACTGGAGCGGAAATCGACATCACGGGGCGCCTCACACCGAAGTGGGAGGTCTATGGCTCCTACATGTGGATGCCCAGCGCCAGGATCGACATTGGCGCCGAGGGTGCGGAAAGTCAGGGCAGCCGTCCCTCGCTCACCCCGCGCCACAGCGGCACGATCTGGACAACCTACCAGCTCACGCCGCAGTTGCGCGTGGGCGGTGGCCTGAACTTCCGCAGCGCACAGACGCCCAACCGCAACCCCGGCTGGGAAGCGCCGGGTTACGTGACCGCCGACCTGATGGCCGAATACAGCCTGAGCGACAACTTCACCCTCAAGGCCAACCTGAGCAATGTCACCAACAAACTCTATGCCGATGCGGTGTACAGCGGCCACTACGTGCCCGGCGCAGGCCGCATCTTCCAGATCACGGCCAGCATGAAGTTCTGACCGGCTGCTCCCGTCCCTCCAAGGTTTGCCGCCCCACCCGGGGCGGCTTTTTGCATTCCGCCATGCTGCTCACACTGCCCCAGCTTCTCACACCCACCAACCTGCACACCGCTCGACAACTCCTGGCCAACGCCCCCTGGGCCGATGGAAGTGACAGCGCAGGGCCACAGGCCCGCCTGGCCAAGAACAACGAACAGCTGCCGCGCGACTGCGAGGCCGCGCAAGCCATCTCCGCCATGGTGATGGCAGCGCTGGAGCGCAGCGCGCTGTTCCTCACCGCCACCCTGCCCAAACGGGTGTTCCCGCCGCGCATCAACCGCTACGGCGGCGCTGCCAACCACTATGGTGACCATGTCGATGCCGCCGTCCGCCAAATGCCCGGACGGCACGAACGCCTGCGCACCGACATCTCCTGCACCGTCTTCCTCTCCGAGCCCGAGGCATACGAGGGCGGCGAACTCTGCATCGCCGATACCTTCGGCGAGCAGCAGATCAAGCTGCCCGTCGGCCACGCCGTGATCTACCCCGGCACCAGCGTGCACCAGGTGCGCCCCGTCACGCGTGGCCAGCGCATGGCCTGCTTTTTCTGGATCGAGAGCATGGTGCGCAGCGATGAGCAGCGCCGCCTGCTCTACGAGATGGACATGGCCCTGCTGCGCCTGCGCGAACAGCATGGCGACTCGCCCCAGACCGTGGCCCTCACCGGCACCTACCACAACCTTCTGCGCATGTGGGCCGATACCTAAAGCGAACCGACAGCTGCTGTCCAGCAGCAGATAATTGCAAATGATATAGATTCTCATTTATAATAAGAACCATTCCAAAGCCGTACCGCACCATGGCATCGCGCAAGCACTTCCCTACCTCAGGCCTCTCCATTACCCCTGCCACGATCGCGGGCATGCCAGGGGGACTCTTTCGCACCGCACCCGGCGCCAATCGCCCAGCTGTAGGGCTTTGCAGGCAGGCAACCCACGCCATGCCCGCTTTTGTGCTAGTCCAAGCGGCTGACGCACTGCACAATAGCGGCTTTGCGCAAACCGGCTGCGCCTGCGGGGGCTGATCGCACATGGCATTCACATCGATACTGCTGGCAGGTCTGCTGATCGTGGCAGGTGCCGCCTGGTGGGTTCTGAACCCATAATTTATTGAACAAATTCGGCTCTAGCGCAATACCATCAAGCGCTGGAAGCTATCATTTTTATGTCAACCTACGACCGTTTCGCGCAACCCCGGGGACTGAGCCGCAACGCCCTGATTGCCATTGGCGTGGTGCTGCTGCATGTCGGGGCCTTGTGGGCGCTGCAAACGGGTTTGCTGCGCCGTGCCATGGAAATCATCGTCCCCGCCACGCTCCTGACGGAATACGTCAGCCCGCCCGCCCCCGTGACCCAGACCGCGCCGCCGCCCCCGGCACCGGACCCCAAGCCCCAGCGCCCCACGCAGGTCAAGGCACCCGCGCCCCGCCCCGCCCCCGAGCCGCTGCCCATCGCCGACACCACCCCGTCGCCCAATGCCATCACGGTCAGCCCCGCCAAGGCCGACCCGGAGCCTCCCGCACCGATCACGGCCACAGGCCCCGCGACGCCCACCGCAGCGCCACCGGCGCCGGCCGCGCCCAAGATCGAGCTGCCTTCGAGCAACGCCGCCTACCTGCAGAACCCGGCGCCGGCCTACCCGGCCATCAGCAAGCGCATGGGCGAGCAAGGCAAGGTGGTGCTGCGCGTGTTCATCAGCACCGACGGGTTACCGCAAAAAATCGAAATCAACCAGTCCAGCGGGTTCGACCGCCTGGATCGCCAGGCACAGGACACGGTCCTGCGCTGGAAGTTCGTGCCCGGCAAGCGCAATGGCGTGCCCGAGGCCATGTGGTACCTGGTCCCCATCAATTTTGTTCTCGAATAATCTTCAGGAGTTTTCATGGAATCGCAATTCGGACTTGCCAACGTCTGGCTTCAGGGCGACTTTGTCACCCGTGCCGTGGCCGTGCTGCTGCTGGGCATGTCGCTGGCGTCGTGGATCGTCATCCTCATCAAGGCGCTGGACATCATCAAATTCAAGAAGCACGCCCGCGCCGTGCACACCTTCTGGCACAGCGAAGACTTCGCCGACGGCCTGATCCGCCTGGGCGCCGATCCGTCCAACCCGTTCCGCCAGCTCGCCATCGAAGGGCGCGAAGCCACGCAGCATCACCGCAACACCAAGGCCCAGTTGCACGACAGCCTGGATGTGAGCGACTGGGTCACCGGTTGCCTGCGCAACTGCATCGACGAATTCACCGCCCGCCTGCAGTCGGGCCTGGCCATCCTGGCTTCGGTGGGTTCCACCGCACCCTTCATCGGCCTGTTCGGCACGGTGTGGGGCATCTACCATGCACTTATCGCCATCGGCACCTCGGGCCAGTCCACCATCGACAAGGTGGCCGGTCCCATTGGCGAAGCCCTCATCATGACGGCCCTGGGCCTGGCGGTGGCCATTCCGGCCGTGCTGGGCTACAACGCGCTGGTGCGCGGCAACAAGCACATCCTGATCCGCCTCAACAGCTTCGCGCACGACCTGCACGCCTACTTCGTGACCGGTGCGCGCGTCACCTCCAGCGGTGACAACGGCAACGTGCGTCCGCTCAAGAAAGGCAACTGACCATGGCCTTCGGAACCCAGGACGAAGCCGATGAGGTCATGAACGAGATCAACATGACGCCGCTGGTCGACGTCATGCTGGTGCTGCTCATCATCTTTATCATCACCGTGCCGGTGATGAAGCACTCGGTCAATGTCGATCTGCCCCGGGCCACCAACCAGCCCGAGCAGGTCAAGCCCGAAACCCTGCGCCTGAGCGTGGCCGCCGACGGCAGCTACTACTGGAACGGCCAGACCATTGCCGACGCCGAACTGGCCACGCGCCTGCAGGCCGAGGCGATCAAGGAGCCGCAGCCCGACCTGCACATCCGCGGCGACAAGGAAGTGCGCTACGAGCGCGTGGCGCAGGTCATGGCTGCAGCCCAGCGCGCCGGGCTGCGCAAGATCGGTTTCGTCACCGACCCGCAGTAAAAAGCATCCCAAAAGACTGGACAAGTTATTGCGAATCGCTATCATTAACGCATCGTACCGTTCGGGATTTTTTCCATGCAAGCCACCCTGCACCTTTCCACGCTCTTGAGCACCGCCGGCGCCCAGCCCGCCGATGCGGCACAAGGCGTCCAGGACCGGCTGCCCTCCGTGGACAGCCATGCACTGTTGCAAGGCCAGAAGGCCGTCACCATCCACCACAACGGCGCCCTCTACCGCCTGCAGGCCACCCGGCTGGGCAAGCTGATCCTCACCAAATGAGTTCATCGTGGGGCGACTCCCGGGCCCTCACCGGTCCACACGGGTCGTTTTTGCCAGCCAACGGGTTCCCCGCGTAGCCAGGCTTTTTTTCACGCACCGATAAAAAAACCGGCCCACGGCCGGTTTTTTTGATCAAAAGTGGCTCAGAGGCTTATATAGAAAGCGTCGGCAGCTATCATTTATAAAGCAAATGGGCCGCTTACAGGCCCAGCGCCGCAATGCCGGCCTTGGCAATCTGAGCATCCTCGGTGGACTTCACGCCGCTCACACCCACCGCGCCCAGGCACTGGCCGCCCAGCAATACCGGCACACCGCCTTCAAGCAGGCCTTCGATCTCGGGGGCGCTCAGGAACGAGGTGCGGCCATTGTTGATGATGTCCTCGTACACCTTGCTCTCGCGCCGTCCCAGCGCCGCCGTACGGGCCTTGGCCGGGGCGATGTGTGCGGACACGGGTGCGGCGCCATCCAGGCGCTGCAGCCAGAGCAGGTGTCCGCCGACATCCACGATGGCAATCGTCACGGCCCACTGGTGTTTCAGGGCTTCGGCTTCGGCGGCGGCGGCGATCTTCTTGATATCGGCCAGTTCGAGTTCAGAGGTGGTTTTCATAAGGCATGCGGCATGGTGGGCCGGAGTGTGATCGGCCCACGGGGCCGGGAAGGGGTAAGCTGACAAGCATAGCGCCGCCACCGGTGCG
>DMZZ01000390.1:0-1896 GCA_003484805.1 Comamonadaceae bacterium
GGCTGGCAGACGGTGCAGGCGCTGGCGGGCGGCGTCATGTCCGCGTGCTTACTCCGCCGGCCCCACCGGCACGCAGCTGCAGAACAGGTTGCGGTCGCCGTAGACGTTGTCCACACGGCCCACGGGCGACCAGTACTTGGCCTGGCGCANNCCCAGCAGGCTCTCGGCGGTGTGGGGTGCGTTCTTCAGCGGGTTGTTGTCCTGCGGCCAGGCACCGGATTCGATCTGGCGGATCTCTTCGCGGATGGCGATCATCGCGTCGATGAAGCGGTCGATCTCGAACAGCGTCTCGCTCTCGGTGGGCTCGACCATCAGCGTGTTGGGCACGGGGAAGGAGAGCGTAGGCGCGTGGAAGCCGTAGTCGATCAGGCGCTTGGCCACGTCTTCGGCCATTACGCCGCTGGTGTCCTTCAGTTGGCGCAGGTCGAGGATGCACTCGTGCGCCACATGGCCGTTGGCGCTGGCATACAGCGTGGGGTAGTGGTCTTTCAGGCGGGTGCTGATGTAGTTGGCGCTCAGGATGGCGGCCTCGGTGGCGGCCTGCAGGCCTTCGGCGCCCATCATGCGGATGTACATCCAGCTGATAGGCAAAACGGCTGCGTTGCCCAGCGGGGCTGCGCTGACAGCTCCTACTTTTGATGCATTTCCGGCCGTGGCATGGCCCGGCAGGTAGGGCACCAGGTCTTCCACCACGCACACCGGGCCGACGCCGGGGCCGCCGCCGCCGTGCGGGATGCAGAAGGTCTTGTGCAGGTTCAGGTGGCTCACGTCGCCGCCAAATTCACCGGGTGCGGCCACGCCCACCAGGGCGTTCATGTTGGCGCCGTCCACGTACACGCGGCCGCCATGGCTGTGCACCAACTGGCACAGCTCTTTCACCTGCGTCTCGAACACGCCGTGCGTGCTGGGGTAGGTGATCATCACGCAGGCGAGGTTGGCACTGTGCTTCTCGCATTGGGCCTGCAGGTCCGCCATGTCGACGTTGCCGTTTTCGTCGCACTTCGTCACCACCACCTGCATGCCCACCATCTGGGCGCTGGCGGGGTTGGTGCCGTGCGCGCTGCTGGGGATCAGGCAGATGTTGCGGTGCCCGTGCCCCTGCGCTTCGTGGTAGGCCTTGATGGCCAGCAGGCCGGCGTATTCGCCCTGGGAACCGGCGTTGGGCTGCAGGCTGATGCCGGCGTAACCCGTGGCCTGGCACAGCCAGGCGCGCAGTTGCTCGTCCAGTTCCTTGTAGCCCTGCAGCTGGTTGGCAGGGGCAAAGGGGTGCACGTTGGCGAACTCGGGCCAGGTGATCGGAATCATCTCGCTGGTGGCGTTGAGCTTCATGGTGCAACTGCCCAGCGGGATCATGGTGCGGTCCAGCGCCAGGTCTTTGTCGGACAACTGGCGGATGTAGCGCAGCATGCCGGTCTCGGAGTGGTGCGTGTTGAACACCGGGTGCGTGAGGTAGCTGCTCGTGCGGCGCAGCCCGGCGGGGATCAGCGGTTCCACGCCCTTCTCGAAGGCGTCGAAGCTGGGCAGCGGCTGACCCTCTTTGGCGAAGATTTTCCACAGCAGCGCGATGTCGTCGCGCGTGGTGGTTTCGTCCAGCGAGATGCACAGATAGTTTTCGAAATAAATTCGCAGGTTGGCGCCCATCTCGACTGCGCGAGCAGCTATCGAATTGGTAGCGCCGTCGGTCTTCAGCGTGACCGTGTCAAATGTTGCCTGGGCGCGCACCGGGGCACCGAGCTGCTCCAGGCCCTTGGCGAGGATGGCCGTGTACGAGGCCACGCGCTGGGCGATGCGGCGCAGGCCCTCGGGGCCGTGGTACACCGCGTACATGCTGGCAATCACGGCGGGCAGCACCTGCGCGGTGCAGATGTTGGAGGTGGCTTTTTCGCGGCGGATGTG
>DMZZ01000390.1:1901-5578 GCA_003484805.1 Comamonadaceae bacterium
GCGGCGTGCGGTCCGCCCGCGCCCATGGGCATGCCCAAGCGCTGCGTGGTGCCGACCACGATATCGGCGCCCCATTCGCCCGGCGGCGTGATGAGCGTCAGGGCCAGCAGGTCGGCGGCGGCGATGAAGGCGGCCTGCTTCGCATGGGCCTTCTCCACGTCGGCGCGCAGGTCGTCGATGCGGCCGCTGGTGGCGGGGTACTGCGCCAACACGGCGAAGTAGTCGCCGTCGAGCAGGCGGCTCCATTCTTCGGCAGAGTTGGCCAGCACCACCTCGATGCCCAGCGGCGCGGCGCGGGTCTGGATCACTTCGATGGTCTGCGGATGCGCATCACCGGCCACCACGAACACATTGCTTTTGCTCTTGACCGAGCGCTTGGCCAGCGTCATGGCCTCGGCGGCGGCGGTGGCCTCGTCGAGCATGGAGGCGTTGGCGATCGGCATGCCAGTGAGGTCGCACACCATGGTCTGGAAGTTGACCAGCGCCTCCATGCGGCCCTGCGAGATCTCGGCCTGGTAGGGCGTGTAGGCCGTGTACCAGGCGGGGTTCTCCAGGATGTTGCGCAGGATCACACCCGGGATGTGCGTGCCGTAGTAGCCCTGGCCGATGAAGCTCTTGAGCACCTGGTTCTTCGATGCCATCGCCTTGAGCTCGGCCAGCGCGGCGGCTTCGGTTACCGGCAGCGGCAGGTCCATGGCACGGCTGCGCGCAATGGAGCGCGGCACGATGCCGTCGATGAGTGCGCGGCGCGAGGCCTCGCCGATCACCGACAGCATGTGGGCTTCGTCGGCCGCGTCGATGCCGATGTGGCGGGGCAGGAACTCGGTGGCGTTCTCGAGTGCGGACAAGGGCAGGGCAGCGGGCATCTGCATGGCGGAACCAGTCTCAAAGGCTATTAAAAAGAGAGCTGCCAGCGCTTGTATTTAAACAGATTCAAGAACTTTTCATATTGAAAGTGCCTGAATTCAAGCGCGGGCAGCTATGGTTTTTGCTGCGTCGCTCAGGCGCTGGCGGCAAAGCTCGAATACGCGGTCTCGTCCATCAGGGCGTCAAGCTGCGACGGGTCGGCCAACTTGACCTTGAAGAACCAGCCAGCATTCAGTGGGTCAGAGTTGGCCAGCGACGGGTCGGCACGCAGGGCTTCGTTCACTTCCACCACCTCGCCGGATACAGGCATGTACACGTCGGCAGCGGCCTTGACCGACTCGACCACACCCGCCACCTCGCCCTGGGCGAACAGACCGCCCACCTCGGGCAGATCGACAAACACCACGTCCCCCAGGGCGTCCTGGGCGTGCACGGTGATACCGACCACGGCAGCGTTGGCGTCGGCGGCGTTGACCCACTCGTGGTCTTTGGAAAACTTGATGGTCATGGCAAAAGCTCCTGAAAGATGAAGGGAATCCGGAATGTAGCCTGCGTTCGGGGGCGATTTCAGCCGCGGTAGTAGCGCGTCGGCACAAAGGGGGTGGCACATACTTCCATCGGCACGGTCTTGCCGCGCACGATGGCGTGCACGCGCGTGCCAACGGCAGCGTGCTGCGGGTCCACATAGGCCAGGGCAATGGGCTTGTCGAAGCTGGGGCCCAGCAGGCCGCTGGTGACTTCGCCGATCTTCTGGCCGTCGGTGGTCTGCAGCTCGGTGTGCTCGCGCACGGGTACGCGCTCGAGCGCGACCAGGCCCACGCGCTTGCGCGTCAGGCTGGCGGGGTTGTCGAGCTGGGCCAGCACCTTGTCGGCACCGGGGAAGCCCCCGGCGCGCGCGCCGCCGGTGCGGCGCACCTTCTGCATGGCCCAGTTCAAGGCGGCCTCGACGGGCGTGGTGGTGGTGTCGATGTCGTTGCCATAGAGGCACAGGCCGGCTTCGAGGCGCAGCGAGTTGCGCGCGCCCAGGCCGATGGGCTTCACCTCAGGCTGGGCCAGCAGCGCGCGCGCCAGCGTGTCGGCCTGCGCGGCGGGCACCGAGATTTCAAACCCGTCTTCGCCCGTGTAGCCGCTGCGCGTGACGAAGCACTCACAACCGGCAATCTGGAAGTGGCCGCCGGTCATGAATACCAGCTTGTCCACTCCGGGGGCCAGGCGCGCCAGGGCCGCAGCCGCCTGCGGGCCTTGCAGCGCGAGCAGGGCGTGGTCGGGCAGGGGAATGACCTGGCAGCGCTGGCCGATGCGCGCCTGGATGTGCGCGATGTCGCCCACCTTGCAGGCGCCGTTGACGATGACGAAGATTTCGTCCTGCGCCACGCGGAAGAACATCAGGTCGTCGATGATGCCGCCCGCGTCATTGAGCAGCAGGCCGTAGCGCTGCTTGCCCACGGGCAGGTCGATCACGTCCACGGGCATCAGGCTCTCGAAGGCGGCGGCGGCGTCCTGGCCTAGCAGGCGCAGCTGGCCCATGTGAGAGACGTCGAACAGGCCCGCCGCCTGGCGCGTGTGCAGGTGCTCGGCCATCAGGCCCGCCGGGTACTGCACGGGCATGGAATAACCGGCGAACGGCACCATGCGGGCGCCCAGTTCGATGTGCAGGGCGTTGAGCGGTGTGCTGAGCAGGGGGGCGGTGGCAGGTGCGGACATGAAAGCTCCAGGGCAAATGGGGGCCGTGGCATACGTGCCACGGAATTTGCCCTGCTGTCCGCTTTACCTGAGAGATTCACCACGGCGCCCTGGCTGGCCGCGCGGCTTGCTCCTTCGGTGGATGGCCTGTGCGTGCGCGCGGCCACCTCTCTCCAGCAAGGGAACGCCCGCATCACTGCGGGCGGTTGCCAGTCCTTTTGCCTGAGCGTTCGGCGGGTGCCTGCGCCTTCGGCGGTGCTGCTCGCGGATAAGCGGAGCACTCTCTCCTGACGAAGGCGCGATTCTACCTGCTTTGCCGGGGCCAATTGCCAAGCGCCCCGGTCTGGCGGTAACCAGCCGGGGCCTTGTCAGTTTGCGCGCTCCGGTAAGAGCGTCTGAGAGAAATTGTGCCGGACGGGCGGCGGTTGATTTTTCTGAATTTGCGTCATTTAATCGATTTAATGGAAGATTGTTCTGAAATTTCTCAATATCTCGAATGATCAAAGCCATGGACCGTCTGGACAGAAAAATTCTCTCCGTGCTGCAAGCCAATGCGCGCGCCAGCCTGCAGGAAATCGGCCAGGCCGTGGGCTTGAGCCCGTCGCCGTGCTGGGGCCGCATCAAGAAGATGGAAGAGGCCGGGGTGATCGAGGGCTACACCGTGCGCCTCAACCCCCAGGCGCTGGACCTCGCCGACACGGTGCTGGTGCAGGTCACGCTCGACAGCCATTCCGACAACACGCTGGAGAAGTTTGGCGAAACGCTGGCCAGCATTCCCGAGGTGATCGAGGCGCATCTGGTGTCGGGCGATTACGACTACCTGTTGCGTGTGGTGGTCAAGGACACACGCGACTACGAGCGCCTGCTGCGCGAGAAGCTCTACAAGATCAAGGGCATACGCCACAGCCGCTCCAGCTTCGTGCTGCGCACGCTGAAAAAGGCCGACCTGCCGCTGTTCGTGAACTGAAATTTGTGCCAAAAATGGCTATGGCGCTTTGTGGGTAAGCGCCGGGAGCTATCAAATCAGGAGTTGCCACGAAAAAGGGCCTGCATGCAGCAGGCCCTTTTGGAGGGAGTGCGGCCTCACATGGCCGTGTAATTGGGCCCCCCGCCCCCCTCGGGCGTCA
>DMZZ01000160.1:0-3133 GCA_003484805.1 Comamonadaceae bacterium
CTCAAGGAGGCCGCATGACCTACCTGACCAAGCCCCGTCTGCACCACCCCTCGCTGACCCGAAACAAGGTGGGGTACACGCGCCGCGACTATGAAGGGCGTATTTCCACCCTGCGCGCAGGCTGCGGGCACGACTCCATTTCGGCCGCCATCATCCAGGCCTGCTGGGAGCTCGACATCGAGCCGCACCGCGTGGCCAAGCTCTCGGGCATCGGCTGCAGCTCCAAGACACCGGACTACTTTCTCGGTGCCTCGCACGGTTTCAACACCGTGCACGGGCGCATGCCCTCGGTGCTGACCGGCGCCAACCTGGCCAACCGCGACCTGCTCTACCTGGGCGTATCCGGCGACGGCGATTCGGCCTCGATCGGCCTCGGCCAGTTCGCCAACGCCATGCGGCGCGGGGTGCGCATGGCCTACATCGTCGAGAACAACGGTGTCTACGGCCTCACCAAGGGCCAGTTCTCCGCCACGGCAGACCGGGGTTCGCGCAGCAAGAAAGGCGTGACCAACAACGACAGCCCGGTGGACCTCGTCGGCCTGGCGCTGCAACTGGGTGCGACCTACGTGGCGCGCAGCTTCTCGGGCGACAAGGAGCAGCTCGTGCCACTCATCAAGGGCGCTCTGGGCCACGGCGGCGCGGCGTTCATCGATGTCATCAGCCCCTGCGTGACCTTCAACAACCACGCAGGCAGTACCAAGAGCTATGACTACGTGCGCCAGCACAACGAAGCCGTGAGCCGCATCGACTTCATGCCGCTGCACAGCGAGATCACCGCGCAGTACGCCCCCGGCGAAGTGATTGACGTGCAGCAGCACGACGGCAGCACACTGCGCCTGCGCAAGCTCCACGAAGACTATGACCCCACCGACCGCTATGCCGCACTGAGCTACATGAACGCCCACCATGCGCGCGGCGAGGTGGTGACCGGACTGCTCTACCTCGACCCGGTGGCCACAGACCTGCACCTCTCGCTCAACACCAGCGACACACCGCTCAACGCCCTCGGCGTTGCGCAGCTATGCCCAGGCGCCAAGGCCCTGGAAAAAATCAACGCTTCACTCCGCTGATTCTTATGACCCATTTGCACGAGGAGCCTCTTCATGGCTGAACGCACTGTTTTCCAGTCTCTCTCGCAACGCCATGTGGTCAGTCTGGGCCCCCAGGCCAGCGTCTGGGAGGCCGCCTGCGTGATGACCCGGGCCAACTGCGGCAGCGTGCTCATCCTGGACACGTCGGGCCAGCTCCTGGGCATCCTGACCGAGCGTGACCTGATGACGCGCGTGCTGGCCAAGGCACTCAATCCACAAGCAACCCAGACGTCCGAGGTGATGACACCCAACCCGCACTGCGTGGAGCCCCACATGAAGGTGTCGGAGGCAGTCCTCATCATGATCGAGCGCGGCTTCCGGCATCTGCCCATCGTCACCTCGGCGAACAAGATCCTCGGTGTGTTTTCGGTACGCGACGCCCTGCCACGTGAAATCGGAGATGCCGTGAGCCTGGCGGAATTCAACGACCAGGTGAACGACGCCCTTGGCTGAAGCGCCCCCGGACGCCCTGACCGGGTGCCCGCTTTCCTTTTGTTTCATATGACGACAGACAATCCGTGCGCCCTCCGATCTGGGATACTGGCCCCCTGTACCCGGACGAACCGGCATGAAGACGAGGCAGCACCATGAGTATCTTTGACCGGCTGTGGGGCGGTGGGCGCAAGACAGCCCCCCAGCCTCCAGCGACCACCCCCGCAGCACTCAGTGTGGAAGGCCCTGAGTCATCGGGCACCGTGGAGCGCCGCCATCGCCCGCGCAAAGACGCCCGCAAAGGCATCAAGGCACTGATCATTGACGATTCGCCCACTGTGATCGCCGCCCTGCGCAAGGTTTTGCACTCTGCAGGCTACAACACCAGCGAAGCCCTGAGCGCCGAGCAAGGTCTGGCCCTGATCGAACAGGACCCGCCCGACCTGGTGTTTCTCGACATCATTCTGCCCGGCATGAACGGCTTCAATGCGCTTCGGCTGATCCGCAAGAATCCGGCGAGCCAGCACATTCCGGTGATCATGATCAGCGGCAATGAGCACGCGACCGAACAGTTTTACGCCAACCGCATTGGCGCTGACGATTTCATGAAGAAACCGTTTTCGCGTTTCGAAATATTCGCCCGGATCGAGAACCTACTCGACTCCGGCATGATGCCGCGCCGCAAGATCACGAGCGAGTCCGGGCCCCTGAGCCAACCAGCCCCCCTCAACCCCTAAGAGGCTTCGGGGTAGCCCCCGACACGGCTCGGATCAACCCGCGTTCTTCAGGATGGTGTAGATCTGGTCCTTGAGGTGCAGCTTTTCCTTTTTCAGGGTCTCGATCTCTTCCTGCATGCCGGGCGAGATGCTGGCCTCCATGTTCTTGATTTTCTGATCCAGTTCGTTGTGCCGGTCGAACAGGCGCAGGAAATGGCGGTCGGAGGTTTTGAGTTGGGTGATCAGGTCTCGAAATTCAGGGAACATGCAAACTCCTCCGAAGGATAGGTCACCACGGGGCGTGACGATCACTCCCCTGTAACAGCACTTTACTCCGCCTCCAGGCCCGGCTGCACCAATGACCCCGCCCTGCAGTCGGCTGACCTCGTCAGGGCAGCCATTTCTTCATCATCGCCTCATCAGGCACGCCGATGCTGCGCTGGATCATTCCGTCCCGCCCGAGCAACACGATATAGGGCGTGACGTTCGGCCATTTCGGGTCCACGCTCTGGCGAATCGCGGACTCAAAACCATCGAAGGTATAGAGCCGGGTGGCGCCCACGTAATGGCTCGCATGCTCCAGTGCCCCTTTGCCCTGCACATCCATCAGCACCACCACCAGTTCCACCGGTCGGCGCGCCTGCATGACAAAGGCCATCACTTTGTCAAAAGCATCCGGGCAACTGGGGCAATACGTGGTGGTGAAGATATAAGCCGCCGGACGGGGGCCTTTTTCCACGAGCCGGGCCCAGGTCGTTTCGTCGAAACGCAGGACCGAATTGAGCGTGACACGGTTCTTCCTGCCCGATTGCGCCATCAGCGGGCTTGCCCATGCCGACAGCACCATGGCTGCCGAAGCCGCCAGCACAGTGCGCCGCCCGAGGGGCTGCACCG
>DMZZ01000252.1:0-2679 GCA_003484805.1 Comamonadaceae bacterium
GCACCGGCGCCAGCCAGGCGGGCAGTGCCCCGGCATGCTGCTCGATCAGGATGCCGATGAAGCGCTCGAGGCTGCCCACGATGGCCCGGTGCAGCATCACGGGCCTGTGGCGCGCACCATCCTCGCCCACATACTCGGCGTCCAGCCGCTCGGGCATGGAGAAATCGACCTGCATGGTGCCGCACTGCCACTGGCGGCCGATCGCGTCCTTGAGCGTGTACTCGATCTTCGGACCATAAAAGGCGCCGTCGCCCGGGGCGATCTCGAACTCGCAGCCCGATGCCCGCAGGCTTTCCATCAGCGCGTGCTCCGCCTTGTCCCAGCTTTCGTCGGAGCCGATGCGCGCCTCGGGGCGCGTGGCCACCTTGTAGATGATGCTCTCGAAGCCGAAGTCCTTGTACACCTTCTGCAGCAGGGCCGTGTACGCCGTGCACTCGGGCAGGATATGTTCTTCGGTGCAGAAAATGTGGCCATCGTCCTGCGTGAAGCCGCGCACGCGCATGATGCCGTGCAGGCCGCCCGTGGGCTCGTTACGATGGCACTGGCCAAACTCGCCGTAGCGCAGAGGCAGGTCGCGGTAGCTCTTGATGCCCTGCTTGAAGATCAGGATATGGCCCGGGCAGTTCATCGGCTTGAGCGCATAGTCGCGCTTCTCGCTCTCGGTGGTGAACATGTTGTCGCGGTACTTGTCCCAGTGGCCCGTCTTTTCCCAGAGCGTCTTGTCCAGAATCTGCGGGCCCTTGACCTCCTGGTAGCCGTTGTCGCGGTACACGCGGCGCATGTATTGCTCCACCTCCTGCCACAGCGTCCAGCCCTTGGGGTGCCAGAACACCGTGCCGGGTGAGTGCTCGTCGATGTGGAACAGGTCAAGCTCACGCCCCAGCTTGCGGTGGTCGCGCTTTTCGGCCTCTTCCAGCATCGTGAGGTATTGCTGGAGCTCGTCCTTCGTGGTCCAGGCGGTGCCATAGACACGCTGCAGCATCTCGTTGCGGTGGTCGCCGCGCCAGTAGGCACCCGCCACCTTCATAAGCTTGAAGAACTTGAGCTTGCCCGTGCTCGGCACGTGCGGGCCACGGCACAGATCCTCGAACGCGCCTTCCCGGTACAGGCTCACGTCCTCGTTGCTGGGAATGCTGGCGATGATCTCGGCCTTGTAGTGCTCGCCCAGGCCCTTGAAATACTGCACGGCCTCGTCGCGCGGCAGCACGCGGCGCACGATGGGCTCGTCCTTGGCAGCCAGTTCGGTCATGCGCTTCTCGATCGCCACCAAGTCCTCCGGCGTGAAGGGGCGCTTGTAGGCAAAGTCGTAATAGAAGCCGTTCTCGATCACCGGGCCGATGGTGACCTGCGCATCCGGGAACAGCTCTTTCACCGCATAGGCCAGCAAGTGGGCCGTGGAGTGGCGAATCACGTCCAGACCATCAGCATCCTTGGCGGTGACGATGGACAGCGGGCTGTCCTGGGTGATCTGGTGGCTGGTGTCCACCACCTTGTCGCCAATCTTGCCGACCAGCGCGGCCTTGGCCAGGCCAGCGCCAATCGAAGCAGCCACCTCGGCCACCGTGACCGGGCCGGGAAATTCGCGCTGGGAACCATCGGGGAGCGTGATGTGAATCATGGGAATCCTTGTCAAATCTTTTCAGGTGGGGTGTGCGCTTGCCGGGGCCCAAAAGCAAAAAAGCGCGGTACGGGTCCGCGCTTTTCAAGGGTGAGAGAGTGAAATCTCGTGCAGGCGCGAACGGCCAGCCTCAACGGCCGGTGAACATCTCCGATGTAGTTCGCGGTGTCATAACCAGCATGCCTTTCTCGCCCTTGTGCATTGATCGATGCGCGCATTTTACCCTGCNNCGCGGCAGATCAGTGGAACTGCTCTTCTTCGGTGGAACCGGTCAGGGCCTTCACGCTGGAAGAACCGCCCTGGATCACGGTGGTCACGTCGTCGAAGTAGCCTGCGCCCACTTCCTGCTGGTGCGACACGAAGGTGTAACCCTTTTCGCGGGCTGCGAACTCAGGCTCCTGCACCATGTTCACGTAGTGCTTCATGCCTTCGCCGCGGGCGTAGGAGTGAGCGAACTGGAAGGTGTTGAACCAGTTGATATGGATGCCGGCCAGCGTGATGAACTGGTACTTGTAGCCCAGAGCCGACAGTTCTTCCTGGAAGGAAGCGATTTGCGAGTCGTTGAGGTTCTTCTTCCAGTTGAAGGAAGGCGAGCAGTTGTACGACAGCAGCTTGCCGGGGTTGGCGGCCAGCACAGCCTGCGCGAACTCACGGGCGAAGCCGATGTCGGGCACGCCGGTTTCGCACCACACCAGGTCAGCGTAGGGTGCGTAGGCGACACCACGGCTGATGGCCTGCTCCAGGCCGTTCTTGACGCGGTAGAAGCCTTCTTGCGTGCGCTCGCCGGTCAGGAAGGGCTTGTCGTTGGCGTCGTGGTCGGACGTGATCAGGTTGGCGGCTTCAGCGTCGGTGCGGGCCAGGATGATGGTGGGCACGCCCATCACGTCTGCAGCAAAACGGGCCGAAATCAGCTTCTCGCAGGCTTCCTGCGTGGGCACCAGCACCTTGCCGCCCATGTGGCCGCACTTCTTCACGGACGCCAGCTGGTCTTCGAAGTGCACGCCGGCTGCGCCAGCGGCAATCATGTTCTTCATCAGTTCGAAGGCGTTCAGGACACCACC
>DMZZ01000393.1:0-5303 GCA_003484805.1 Comamonadaceae bacterium
GGCGAAGGCGATGGTGTGATGCTGTTCCTTGACCTGGACTATTTCACCGTGGTCAACGATGTGGCCGGCCACGATGCGGGCGATGACGTGCTGCGCCATGTAGCGCGACTGCTGGAGTCGCAGGTGCGCCAGATCGGCTGGGCAGCCCGCCTGGGCGGCGACGAGTTTGCCGTGGTGCTGCCCGGCTGCACCAGCGCGCACGGCCTGGCCGTGGCGGAGCAGTTGCGCGCGGCCATCCAGGCCTGGGAGCCGGTCTACCAGGGCCGCAGCTTCATCCTGGGGGTCAGCATCGGCATGGTGGTGCTCGAACCCGGCCTGCACGACGTGGCGGGTGTGCTGCACGCCGCCGACATGGCTTGCTACGACGCCAAGCGCGCCGGACGCAACCAGGTGGTGCGCCGTGTGGTGCAGCGGCCCGCGCTTTTGCAATAAGCTCAGTCCAGGCCGCCCAGTGCGCGCAACAGGTTCTCGGGCGTGGCCGGTGCGGTGAGCCGCACGGGGTCCGCACCACCGCGCGCCGCCGCCACGGCGTTGCGCAGCGCCTCGTAGACGCTGACGGCCAGCATGAACGGCGGCTCGCCCACGGCCTTGCTGCCTCCCACGTTGTCCTCGCGGTTGGCCTCGGGCCATAGCTGCACAGTGAAATGCGCGGGGATGTCGCCCGTGGCCGGGATCTTGTAGGTGCTGGGCGCGTGCGTCGCCAGTTGGCCCTGGTCGTCCCACACCAGCTGCTCGGTGGTGAGCCAGCCCATGCCCTGCACGAAGCCGCCCTCGATCTGGCCGATATCGATGGCAGGGTTGATGCTGTGGCCCACGTCGTGCAGGATGTCCACCTTGAGTACGCGGTTCTCGCCCGTGAGCGTGTCGAGCACCACCTTGGTACAGGCCGCGCCGTAGGCGAAGTAGTAGAACGGCCGTCCCGTGAGCGTGGTCTTGTCGTAATGGATCTTGGGCGTGCGATAGAAGCCGTCGCTCCAGAGCTGGATGCGGTTGGTGTAGGCCTCGGCGACCACATCCTCGAAGCGGCGCACCGCCTTGGGCGAAGTCACCATGCCGCCAGCGAACTGGATCGCGCCCGCGCCGCAGCCGTCCAGGCCGCAGACGAAGGAGGCGAGGTTGTCGCGCACGTTGCGCGCGGCGAACTGCGCGGCGCGGCCGTTGAGGTCGGTGCCGCTGCTGGCCGCCGTCGCACTGGCGTTGGGCACCTTGCTGGTGTCGCTGGCGGTCACGCGCACCCGGGCCAGGGGCACGCCCAGCTCGTCGGCCACGATCTGCGCCACCTTGGTGTGCAGGCCCTGGCCCATCTCGGTGCCGCCGTGGTTCACCTGCACGCTGCCGTCGGTGTACACATGCACCAGGGCGCCGGCCTGGTTGAACAGCGTGGCCGTGAAGCTGATGCCGAACTTGACCGGCGTGATGGCGAGGCCGCGCTTGAGCACGGGGTTGCGTGCGTTCCATGCCAAAACGGCCTCCTGGCGCTGCCGGTACTGCGCGGATTGCTCCAGTTTTGGTAGCAATTCGTGCAGGATGTTGTCCTCCACCGGCATCTGGTAGTGGGTGACGTTGCGCTCTGTGGTGCCATAGAGGTTGGCCAGGCGCACGTCGAGCGCGTCGCGGCCCAGGGCGCGCGCGATGTCGCCGAGGATGGTCTCGATGGCAATCACCCCCTGCGGCCCGCCAAAGCCCCGGAAGGCCGTGTGGCTCTGCAGGTTCGTGCGACAGCGGTGCGACTCGATCACCACGTTTTCCAGAAAGTAGGCGTTGTCGGCGTGGAACACGGCGCGGTCGCACACCGGGCCCGACAGATCCGCCGAGAAGCCGCAGTTGGCTGCCATGTGCAATTGCAGGCCGAGGATGCGGCCGCTGTCGTCATAGCCCACGTCCCAGCGGTAGGCGAAGGGGTGGCGCTTGCCGGTGACCATGAAGTCGTCGTCGCGGTCCAGGCGCAGCTTGACCGGGCAACCGGTCTTGCGTGCGGCCAGCGCGGCCCACACGGCCAGGTGGCCGGCCTGCGTTTCCTTGCCGCCAAAGCCGCCGCCCATGCGCCGGCATTCCACGCGCACCGCGTGGCGGGCGATGCCCAGCGCGTGCGCCACCCAGTGCTGCACCTCGCCCGGGTGCTGGGTGCTGGAGTGGATGTGCCACTGGTCCTGCTCCAGCGGCAAGGCGTAGGCGATCTGGCCCTCCAGGTAGAAATGCTCCTGCCCGCCCACCTCCAGCGTGCCCTGTAGCCGGTGGGGTGCGCTGGCGAGCGCCGCCTCGGGCTCGCCCCGGCGCACGGTGACGGGCGGCAGCACGCGGCTCTGCGCGGCCAGCGCCTGTTCAATGGTGAGGATGGCGGGCAGGGGGGTGATGTCGGGCCGCACGGCGCGCGCGGCGCGGCGTGCCTGCAGGGCGGTTTCGGCCACCACCAGGCCGATGACCTGGCCTGCGTAGTGCACGGCGTCCAGCGCGAAGATGGGTTCGTCGTGCGCGAAGGCGGCCAGGATCGGGTCGCCCGGAATGTCCCGCGCCAGCACCACGGCGCGCACGCCGGGCATCGCCAATGCAGCGGCGCAGTCCACGCCGCGCAGGCGCCCGTGCGCCACCGGCGAGAGGATGGGTGCGGCGTGCAGCGTGCCCTTCACTTCGGGCAGGTCGTCGATGTAGTGCGCGCTGCCCGCCACCTGCGCCCGTGCGCTCTCGTGCGGGTGCGACTGGCCCATGGCGCGTGCAGCGGACTTCATGTCAGGGCCTCCAGTTGCAAAGTGTCGAGCGATACGTCGGGCAGCCCCTGGCTCTCCAGCCAGAAGCGCCACACCAGGTTGCCCAGCACGGCGTGCCGGTACTGGCTGCTGGCGCGCAGGTCGGACAGCGGCGTGAATTCGGCCTGCAGGGCCTGGGCGGTCTGCTGCGCTGCAGCCTCGCTCCAGGGCTGGCCTTGCAGCACGGCCTCGGCCTGGCGCGCGCGCGCGGGCACGGCGGCCACGCCGCCCGCGCCGATGGAGGCGGCCACGACCTGGCCGCCGTCCAGGTGCAGGTTCAGCACCAGGCAGACGGCGGAAATGTCGTCGTCCTGGCGTTTGGACACCTTGTAGGCGCGCAGGAATTCGCCTTCGGCCGGGTGCGGCACGACGATGCGCGCCAGCACCTCGTCGGGCGCGATCACGTTCTGGCGGTAGCCTGTGTAGAGGTCTTCCAGCGCCAGCGTGCGCTCGCCGCGCGCGCTCGCCAGCACCACCTGGGCGCGCAGCGCAATCAGCAGCGGCATGGAGTCGCCGATGGGCGAGCCATTGGCCACGTTGCCGCCGAGCGTGCCGGCGTTGCGCACGGGCAGGCCGGCAAAGCGCGCGGCGAAGGTCTGCAGCTGCGGCCGCCGTGCCACCAGGGCCGCGAAGGCATCCTCCAGGCGCACGGCGGCACCGATGGCGGTGTGGTCGGCAGTCTCTTCGATGCGGCACAGCTCGGCCACGCGGGTTACGTCGAGCACCTGGGCGAACTGGCGGTGCTGCTTGGTGACCCACAGGCCCACGTCGGTGCAGCCGGCCACAAGCTGGGCCTGGGGGGCGGCGGCGCGTGCCGCCAGCAGCTCGGCCAGTGTGGTCGGAGAAATATAAGAAAAATCGGCCTCCAGCGCTTGCTGGTTATGCGTTAGCAGCTCCAATTTTTGTAGCAAAGCGGTTTCGTCCACCTGCCAGCGCGGCAGCTGGTCCATCTGCTGGGCCGCGTCGAGGATGGGGCGGTAGCCGGTGCAGCGGCACAGGTTGCCCGAGAGGTCTTGCACGGCCCGGTCACGCGTCACGGCCTGGCCCTGGCAGACCCCGGTCTGGTACAGCGCGAACAGGCTCATCACGAAGCCCGGCGTGCAGAAGCCGCACTGCGAGCCGTGATGCTGAACCAGCGCCTGCTGCACCGGGTGCAGGACGCCCGGGGGCGTGGCGGCGTCCAGGGGGCGGAGCAGCGGGTCCTGCGCCAGGTCCTCGGCGGTCCAGAGCGCCTTGCCGTCGATAGAGTGCGCCAGGGCAATGCAGGCGTTGATGGCGCGGTAGCGGATGCGGCCGCCTTCGGCCTCGCCCACGACCACGGTGCAGGCGCCGCAGTCGCCTTCGCCGCAGCCTTCCTTGGTGCCGGTGTGCCCTAGGTCTTCGCGCAGCAGTTGAAGCAGGGTGCGGTCGGGTGGAATATGGGCCAGCGCCACCGGTTGGCCGCGACGGATGATGTGCAGAGAACGCATGAGCGAGAGGTTACAGCGAATCTCCGGGTGCCGGGAAGCAGGGCGCCGAGCGGGTTGCGCCGCAACGCTCACCATGGATGCCTCCGGTGCTTGAATGCATTGGGAACCGCCGCTCTGGTGCTTCCAAATCAATAGCTATTGGCGCTCCATGGCCTTGTTCCGGAACGATGTTTCATGCGGACACGGAAACAAACTGAGAGACAATCGCGCGCATGAATTCCACCGCAACCCCCGACGCACCGGGCGCCGCGCCGCCGCGGCTGCAGCTCTCGGGCATCACCAAGCGCTACCCCGCCGTGGTGGCCAACAGCGGCATCTCGCTGACGGTGCAGCCGGGTGAGGTCCATGCCGTGCTGGGCGAGAACGGCGCGGGCAAGTCCACGCTGATGAAGATCATCTACGGCACCACCCGGCCCGACTCTGGGCAAGTGCAGTTCGACGGCCGCGCCGTGCACATCCGCAACCCGCAGGAGGCGCGCCAGCTCGGCATTGCCATGGTGTTCCAGCATTTCAGCCTGTTCGACACCCTGACTGTGGCCGAGAACGTGTGGCTGGGACTGGACAAAAGCCATTCCCTGGCCGATGTCACCCGCCGCATCACGGCCAAGGCCCGGGAATACGGCCTGGACATCGACCCGCTGCGCCCTGTGCACACCCTGAGCGTGGGCGAAATGCAGCGCGTGGAGATCATCCGTGCCCTGCTTACCGAGCCGCGTCTGCTCATCCTGGACGAACCCACCTCGGTGCTCACGCCCCAGGCGGTCGAAAAGCTCTTCGTGGTGTTGCGCAAGCTCGCCTCCGAGGGCTGCAGCATTTTGTACATCAGCCACAAGCTGCACGAAATCCGCGCGCTGTGCACCGCCTGCACGGTGCTGCGCGGTGGCAAGGTGACGGGGGTGTGTGACCCGCGTGAAGAGTCGAACGCGTCCCTGTCGCGCCTGATGATCGGTGCCGAGCCGCCCGCGCTGGAGCACCGCGCCGTGCATGTGGGCGACACCGTGTTGCGCGTGGAGGGCCTGAGCCTGCCGCGCGCCGACCAGTTTGGCGTCGATCTGGTGGATCTGCAGTTCGAGGTGCGTGCGGGCGAAGT
>DMZZ01000393.1:5310-6465 GCA_003484805.1 Comamonadaceae bacterium
CAGAGCGCCGGGCACCTGGATCCGCGCCAGCGCCGCCGGCTGGGCCTGCATTTCGTGCCCGAGGAACGCCTGGGCCGGGGCGCCGTGCCCAGCATGGGCCTGGCGCACAACCTGCTGCTCACGCGCAGTGACGCCGTGGGCAGCGGGGGCTGGATCCGCATGTCGGTGCTGCAGGCGCAGGCCCGGGGCATCATCGAGCGCTTTGGTGTCAAGGCGGGGGGTCCCGATGCACCGGCACAGTCGCTCTCGGGCGGCAACCTGCAGAAATTCATCGTCGGGCGCGAAATCTCGGCCCAGCCCCGGCTGCTGATCGTCTCTCAGCCCACCTGGGGCGTGGACGTGGGCGCGGCGCAGCAAATCCGCGGCGAGATCCTGGCCTTGCGCGATGCGGGCTGCGCCGTGCTGGTGCTCAGCGAGGAGCTGGAGGAGCTTTTCGATATCAGCGACCGGATGCATGTGATGGCCAAAGGACGCATGTCGCCCTCGGTGGACCGCGCCAACGCCACCGTCGANNGCGGGGGTGCCCATGCTCAAACTTGAACCCCGGCCACAGGCCTCCCGCCTGTGGACTTATGGCTCACCGCTGCTGGCGCTGTGCATCACGGTGCTGATCGGTATCGCGCTGTTTGTCGTGCTGGGCAAGGACCCGGTGCGCGGCCTGCAGGTGTTCTTCTGGGAGCCGCTGCGCTCGCAATACGCGCTGGGCGAACTCATGGTCAAGGCCACGCCGCTGCTGCTGATTGCGCTGGGCCTGGCCGTGTGCTTCCGCTCCAATGTCTGGAACATCGGTGCCGAGGGGCAGTTCGTCATGGGAGCCATCACTGCGGGTGGCGTGGCGCTGCTGGCGAGCAAGGACACGGGGGCCTGGATCGTGCCTGCGTTGCTGCTGGCCGGTGTGGCGGGTGGCATGGCGTGGGCCGGCCTCACGGCGCTGCTGCGCGACCGCTTCAACGCCAATGAGATTCTGGTCAGCCTGATGCTGGTCTACGTGGCCACGCTGTTGCTCAGTTTCCTGGTGTTCGGCCCGTGGAAGGACCCGATGGGTTACAACTTTCCGCAGACGCGCACCTTCGAAAAGGTCACGCAGATTCCGCGCCTCATGGCGGGTTCGCGCGTTCACATCGGCCTGCTGATTGCGCTGGCCAGTGCGGCGGC
>DMZZ01000073.1:0-3985 GCA_003484805.1 Comamonadaceae bacterium
GCAAAGCCGGGAAGCACCGCAAGAGCCTCTCGCTCAAAGACTTCGATCCCTCAGACAAGCCCTTTTCGCAGGGTGACAAGGCCCAGGACAAGGCAGTGGTGGAGTCGCTGGCCCTGGAGCTCGACGAGTTGCAGAACCTGTTCTATGCGGACAAGCGCTACAAGCTTCTGGTGATTTTGCAGGGCACCGACACCTCGGGCAAGGACGGCACCATCCGTGGCGTGTTTGGCCGCATGAGCGCGCTGGGTGTGCATACCGTGGGCTGGAAGGCCCCCACCGAGACCGAGCGCGCGCACGACTACCTCTGGCGTATTCATCAGCAGGTGCCTGCGGCGGGCGAGGTGACCATCTTCAACCGCAGCCACTACGAAGAGGTGCTGGTGCCCGTGGTCAACGGCTGGATCACGCCCGAGCAGCAGCACCAGCGCTTTGGCCACATCAACGACTTCGAACGCATGCTCAGCCAGACCGGGACCATCGTGCTCAAGTTCATGCTCCACATCGGCGCCGAGGAGCAGCGCCAGCGCCTGCAGGAGCGCCTGGACGACCCCACCAAGCACTGGAAGTTTGCGATGAGCGACATCGATGCGCGCAAGCAATGGGCGCAATACCAGAAAGCCTACGAAATGCTGCTGTCCGCCACGCACCCCCCCTGGGCGCCGTGGACCATCGTGCCTTCAAACTCCAAGACGCACCGAAATCTGATGATCGCCACCGTGCTGCGGGAGGTGCTGCGCAACCTGGAACTGCGCTACCCACCGGGCGACCCGCTGCTGGCAGATTTCAAGGTGGAGTGACGCACCATTCAAGCCTGTACTTCCATGTTATGCATGGATTGCATGGTTTCGTAACACTCCGGCCTTGGACAGTGTCCCGTGCTCCGTCCTATGCTTCGCGCCTTGCATTGACCTCCCACAAGGAACCTCCGCCATGTCGCATCCCACCGGAACGCCCGGCAGCATCGCTACCGCCCACACCCTGCCGTCCTACCTCGACGCCAACCACCTCGGCCCCTGGGGCAACTACCTGCAGCAGGTAGACCGGGTGACGCCCTACCTGGGCAGCCTGGCCCGCTGGGTGGAAACGCTCAAGCGCCCCAAGCGCATCCTGATCGTGGATGTGCCCATCGAACTGGACAACGGCACCATCGCCCACTTCGAGGGCTACCGCGTGCAGCACAACCTGAGCCGTGGCCCCGGCAAGGGTGGCGTGCGCTTCCACCAGGATGTCACGCTGTCGGAAGTGATGGCCCTGTCGGCCTGGATGTCGGTGAAGAATGCTGCCGTGAACGTGCCCTACGGCGGTGCCAAGGGCGGTATCCGCGTTGATCCCAAGAAGCTCTCGATGGGTGAGCTCGAACGCCTGACGCGCCGCTACACCAGCGAGATCGGCCTGCTCATCGGCCCGTCCAAGGACATCCCCGCGCCCGACGTGAACACCAACGGCCAGATCATGGCCTGGATGATGGACACCTACTCCATGAACGTGGGCGCTACCGCCACCGGTGTGGTCACCGGCAAGCCGGTGGACCTGGGTGGCTCGCTGGGCCGCGTCGAAGCCACCGGACGGGGCGTGTACACCGTGGGCGTGGAAGCTGCGAAGCTGACTGGCCTGCCGATCGAGGGCGCCCGCCTGGCCGTGCAGGGCTTCGGCAACGTGGGCGGCACCGCAGCCAAGCTGTTCGCTGACGCCGGCGCCAAGGTGGTGGCCGTGCAGGACCATACCGGCACGCTCTTCAACAGCAACGGCCTGGACGTGCCCGCCCTGCTGGCCCATGTGAAGGCAACCGGCGGCGTGGGCGGCTTCGCCGGCGCTGAAGTGCTGGCCAACGACGACTTCTGGGGCGTGGACTGCGAGATCCTGATCCCCGCCGCGCTGGAAGGCCAGATCACCAAGGACAACGCGGGCAAGATCAAGGCCAAGATGGTGATCGAGGGCGCCAACGGCCCGACGACCACCGAGGCCGATGACATCCTGCACGACAAGGGCGTGCTGGTGCTGCCCGACGTGATCGCCAACGCTGGCGGCGTGACGGTGAGCTACTTCGAATGGGTGCAGGACTTCTCCAGCTTCTTCTGGAGCGAGGACGAGATCAACGCCCGCCTGGTGCGCATCATGCAGGAGGCCTTCGCCGGCATCTGGCAGGTGGCCCAGGAGCACAAGGTGAGCCTGCGCACGGCCACCTTCATCGTGGCCTGCCAGCGCATCCTGCATGCCCGTGAGATGCGCGGTCTGTATCCATGATGTCCGCCTGATGGGGGAGGTCCGGTTTACAAAGCCGGGCCTCCAGCGAGAGGAGCCCCCAGCGCCGGACCGGCACTGGGGGCTTTTTTTCAGGGAAGGCGCGTCAAGGCCTGCGCGGATCGTCCGGAGTTCCCGCCGGGGCATCGACTGCGGCGACGGGCGTTACCACCCGCATCGCCAGGCAGAACGGCTGCGGACAGGCGGCCCTCCCGGCGTAGGGGCAGTCGGGAGTCTGGCAGAGGTCGGCTTCGCGGTCGCGGGCCAGGTCTTCGTCCCGGGGCAGATGTCCGCTGGCCTGCAGCACGGCCATCTGCAGCCAGGGGTCTTGCCGGGCCTGCAGCATGTCGCGGCCATAGACAGAGGCCTGTGCCAGGGGGGCAAACTCCATGACCAGCAATGCGCTGGTGCGTGCCGCCGTCTCGGTCGATTGCAGCACCAGTGCAAAGGCGCCCACCTGCAACGCCTGGGGCCGTCCCGCGAAGGCCAGAGAGAGCGCAGCCCCCTGCATGGGCGCTGCGGCAGGGGCTGGCTGCTGTTGCAGCCATGGCACGGGCGCCTTCAGAGTGAGGGTGAAGGTGCGGGCTCCTTCGGTGGTCTGCATGCTGCCTTGACGCACCAGCCAGGTCTGCAACAGGGGCAGCGTGACGCCTGGAGAGTCGCTTTGGGGATCGGCTGCCCCATCAAGCTGTCGCACCAGTTCGGCGGGCCAGTGCTGTACGCTGACCACTCGCTGCGGATGTCCGCCGTGAGTTGTTTGCTGGACCAGGGCGCTGATCAGTGCCTGTACGGGAGGGCTGACACCGGTGGCCGGCCAGGCGGCCGTGGGCTGCAGTGGCGAGCCCTGCGCAACCGCTCCTGTGGGCAGGGGGAGCGGCGGTGGCGGTGCCTGGCGGGGTGCAGCGTCGTTCCGCAGGCTGACGGCGGGGCGCGCAGTGGCACCCTCTGCTGCGTTTTCTTCCGCTATCGCCTGCGCTCCGAGGGTGTGCACAGCCTGGGGCGAGAGACTGACGCGGTCGGATACCACGGGGGGTGGCAAGCCTGCCGCCCCGGGTGTGGCGTGTCCTTGTCCGCCGGCCTGTGTTGCGGGCTGTCGTTCTGCGCCCAGCAAACTGCTCTGGCGCTGCAAAGCCGCCTCGGCCAGGGCAGTGCGGCACCGGCCACTGCATGGCGCGGGGGGTCAATGTGAGCGCTCATATCCGGCCTCCCAGCGTGGACAGCGTTCCATTGTGGGTGATCCATGTCCGGAGGCGCAAGCCTGGCATGGGGATCAGCGCTAGATATCGGGCCAAATTTCTTTGGGCTCCATCTGGGGGGAACTGCTTTCGGGTCCCGTCGAAGCGGGTGCGGCACCATGCAGTACCACGCGGTTGCGGCCGGCGGCCTTGGCCTGGTAGAGCGCCTCGTCGGCCCGCTCCAGAATCTGTTCAACGCTTTCGCCCGCATGGCCTATGGCCAGTCCGATGGACACCGTGACATGCAGTGCACGGCCCGCTGCAGGTGTCTCCTGCGCCTGCACGGAGGTGCGTACACGGTCCAGCAATGGGTGGACGCAGTCGGGGTCTGTGTCGTAGAGCATCAGGACGAACTCCTCGCCCCCCCAGCGGGCCAGTACATCGGTGCTGCGCAGGGCGGCCTGCACCGTGAGGGCAAAGGTCTGCAGCACCTGGTCGCCCACGGCATGACCTTGGGTGTCGTTGATGTGCTTGAAAAGGTCCAGATCGAGCAGGGCCAGGATCAAGGG
>DMZZ01000073.1:4029-5954 GCA_003484805.1 Comamonadaceae bacterium
GCTTGCGAATTTCTTGCAACCGGATGGCAATGAAGGTGCTGCCCAGCAGCACCAGCATGATCATGACGGCGTTCGCGGCCTCCAGACCTGGCATGCGCCCGGGCTCATCCAGCCAGGCGACGATGCCAATGGCTGCGCCAAACAGCACCAGCGCAAACACCATGTTGGCTGCCAGTTGGCGCTTGGACATGCCAAAAATGCCGAACATCAGAATCATCGAAAGAATGACCGGAGTGATGCCCCGCGCCTGGCCCAGAAGAATGTAGCCGGTGGCGTTGCAGACCAGTGCGTAGCGAATCTGGAACTGCGTGAGCGCCGGATCGCGCAGGCGCTGCGACCAGCCACTGCGGATCAGGACCAGCACCACCATCAGCCCCATGCCGGTGAACAGGCCCCACCACAGAGCCCAGTCCTTGCGCCCGTAGCCTGCCAGGGTCAGCGACACCACGATGATGGCGGACACCGTCATCATCAATGACGCGAATCCGGCCATGGCCATCCGGATGCGCTGGTGTGGATCGGTGGTCAGAAGCCAGTCTGCCAGCGCCTTGCAGCGCGCGCCATGGGACATGGAGTGATTACCTGAGGTTGGAAAGAGGCGAGGCCAGCGAAAACCGCATTCTGATCGACTCGCCATCATTCTAGAGTGCACTATGTTGGTGCAATAGGGATATGCCATAGGGACGTGCAGCCCATGGCGCCCCGGTACGGCTGCTCCCTGCCGATGGGGTCCGCACCCGCAAGGGGGACTCTTGCGTCCCCATCATTCCACAGATAAGATAGTAATAGATTACTTACTATGTGATTCTTGTGAACATCCTTGTCAAACACCTGCCCGCAGACGAGCGCCGGGCTGCCACCGTGAACGCCGTAGTGCAGCTGGCGGCGACGCAGAACCCCAGCGAGATCACCACCACGGCGATCGCGCAGCACATGAATCTCACGCAAGGTGCGCTGTTCCGGCACTTTCCCACCAAGGAGGCCATCCTCCAGGCGGTGATGGAATGGGTGGCGGTGCAGCTCCTGGCACGCATCGAGCGTGCAGCGACGGGCTGCGAATCTCCCCTGGAGGCCATGCGGGCCATGTTCATGGCCCATGCCGATTTCGTGACCGAGCACCCGGGCGTGCCGCGCATGATGTTCGGCGAATTGCAGCGCGCCGGTGAAACGCTGCCCAAGCGCATGGTGCAGACCCTGCTGGCGCGCTATGGCGAGCGGCTGCGAACACTGATCGAGGAGGGACGGCAGGCCGGCGAGATCGACGCCGGACTGGACGCCGAGGCCGCCGCCACCCTGTTCATCGGCACCATCCAGGGCCTGGTCATGCAGTCCATGCTGGCGGGCGATGTGGACCGCATCCGCCGCGATGCGCCCCGTGTCTTTGCCATCTACCAGCGCGGTATCCGGAGCACACCATGACCCGCATTCCCTTGCAACGTCGCACCCTGGCCCTGCTGGCGGTGGTGGTGCCTTTGCTGGCGCTGTTCATTTACGTGGCATTGCGATCGGGTCCGCTGGCACCCGTCGCGGTGACGGTGGCGACGGCGGAAAACCGGCCGGTCGCGCCGTCGCTGTTCGGTATTGGCACAGTGGCGGCGCGCAGTACCTACAGGATCGGGCCCACGGTCTCCGGCCGCTTGCAGAAGCTCGCCGTGGAAGTGGGTGACAGCGTACAGGCGGGGCAGGTGCTCGGCGAGATGGACGCGGTGGATCTGGACGAGCGCCTGCGCGCGCAAGAGGCCGCCGTGCGGCGCGCGCAGGCTGTCCTGCGGGAAGTGCAGGCCCGTCAGCAGCACGCGGAAGTACAGGCCCGGCGCTACCGTGAGCTGCTGGACGCCCGATCGACGAGCTAGGAAATAACGGCCACGCGCCAGCAGGACCTGCAGGTCGCCAATGCCGCGCTGGAGGCTACGCGCGCGGAGGCC
>DMZZ01000069.1:0-294 GCA_003484805.1 Comamonadaceae bacterium
CGAGCACCGCATCGACCGAGGGCGTGTGCGGCGTACCGGCCGTCAGCACGCGTACCGGCATGGCCAGTTGCGGCATCTTCAGGCCCTGTGCAGCCAGCACTTCCTTGATGGCCGCGGCAATCGACGCCTTGTCCCACGCGCAGGCCTGCAACGCATCGGCCAGCGCATCCAGTGCCGGGCCAACCGCGGAGGTGACATGCTTTTCGCGGTCTTCCTGCGAGGGCATGACCGCATCGCCATAAAACACCATGGCCCAGTCCGCCAGGGCCACGGTGGTATCGCAGCGGTCCTTGA
>DMZZ01000069.1:470-3888 GCA_003484805.1 Comamonadaceae bacterium
AGGTAGCCTTCGTCGCGGTATTGCGTCACTGGCTTGGCGCCGTTGCGCTTGCTCATCTTCTCGCCCTGCTCGTTGAGCACGGTGGGCAGGTGGGCATAGACGGGCGGCTCCTGGCCCAGGGCACGGAAGATATTGATCTGGCGCGGCGTGTTGTTCACATGGTCGTCGCCGCGGATCACGTGGGTGATCTGCATGTCGATATCGTCCACCACCACGCAGAAGTTGTAGGTGGGTGTGCCGTCCGGGCGTGCAATCACGAGGTCGTCCAACTCATCATTGCGGATCTCGATGCGGCCCTTGACCTTGTCGTCCCAGGCCACCACCCCGCCCTGCGGGTTCTTGAAGCGCAGCACCGGCTGCACTCCCTCGGGAACAGGAGGCAACTGCTTGCCGGGCTCGGGGCGCCAGGTACCGTCGTAGCGCGGCTTTTCCTTGGCGGCCATCTGCTGTTCGCGCAGGGCGTCGAGTTCGGCCACGCTCATGTAGCAGGGATAGACATGCCCGGCCGCCTGCAGCTGCGCCAGCACTTCCTTGTAACGGTCCATGCGCTGCATCTGGTAGAACGGGCCCTCATCGGGGTCCATGTTCAGCCAGTGCATGCTTTCAAGGATCACATCGACGGCGGCCTGCGTGGAGCGCTCCACGTCAGTGTCTTCGATGCGCAGGATGAAGTCGCCGCCCGTGGCGCGCGCGAAAGCCCATGGATAGAGTGCCGAGCGGATGTTGCCCAGGTGGATGAAGCCCGTGGGTGACGGAGCAAAGCGGGTGCGCACGCGCGCGGTGGTTTTTTTGGATTCTGCGTTCATGTCAGGGAGTCCAGACCCCGTGCGAGGTCGGTCTTCAGGTCGTCAATGTGCTCCAGGCCCACGGCCACGCGGACCAGCCCCTGGCCAAGGCCAGCCGACTGGCGTTGCTCTTCGGAAAGACGCCCGTGCGAGGTGCTNNGCGGGGTGGGTGATGGTGGTCTTGGTATCGCCCAGGTTGGCGGTGATGCTGCACACCCGCGTGCTGTCGATGACATGGAACGCCCGCGCGCGACCCGAGGTGGGGTCACTGGAGCGCACGTCGAACGACAGCACGGCACCGCCCAGACCCGACTGCTGGCGCATGGCCAGCGCGTGCTGCGGGTGCGACGCGAGGCCGGGGTAATAGACACGCGCCACCTGCGGGTGCGCCTCCAGCCAGGTGGCCAGTTGCAGGGCATTGGCGCTTTGGGCCTGCATGCGGATGTTCAGGGTTTCCAGGCCCTTGAGCACCACCCAGGCATTGAACGGCGAGAGGTTCATGCCGGCGCTGCGGATCAGCGGGGCCAGCTTGTCGTCAATGATGGCGCGCGGGCCGCACACGGCTCCGGCCATCACCCGGCCCTGGCCGTCGAGGAACTTGGTTCCCGAATGGATGACCAGATCGGCACCCAGGCTGGCCGGGCGCTGCAGCGCGGGAGAGGCGAAGCAGTTGTCCACGGCCAGCAGAACACCCGCAGCGTGCGCAATGTCGGCCAATTCGCGGATGTCGCACAGATCGGTCAGCGGATTGGTGGGCGTTTCTGCAAAAAGCAGACACGTTTCCGGCCGCAAGGCGGCTTTCCATGCGGTGGCGTCGGTCTGCGCTACAAAGCTGGACTGCACCCCAAAGCGCGCAAACTCACCGCCAA
The DNA here is from genome assembly GCA_003484805.1 of Comamonadaceae bacterium. Classification (GTDB taxonomy): domain Bacteria; phylum Pseudomonadota; class Gammaproteobacteria; order Burkholderiales; family Burkholderiaceae_C; genus Simplicispira. Next base: position 2,125 of record DMZZ01000069.1, read on the forward strand.
TAAGCTTCATCGTGGAGCCGAACATCGACTGCGAGCAGATCACATGGTCGCCCGCCTTGAGCAGGCCCATGCACATCAGCAGGATCGCGGACATGCCGCTGGAGGTGCCGATGGCGGTTTCAGTGCCTTCAAGAGCCGCCAGGCGTTGTTCGAAGCTTGTGACCGTGGGATTCGACGTGCGCGAGTAGGTGTAGCCCTCTTCCTCACCCGCAAAACGGCGGGCGGCCGTTGCAGCGTCGGGCTGAACGAAGCTGCTCGTGAGGTAGAGCGCCTCGGAGTTCTCACCGTAGACGCTGCGTGGCACGGCCTGGCGCACTGCCAGCGTGTCAGGGTGCAGGCCTTCCGGCAATTCGTGGCTCATGAATCAAAACCTTTGCGTTGGGTGGTGGCAGATAACGGGTGGTGAAACGGCAATTTCAGCTTTCCTGGGCGTTGGGCAAGGACAAGCGGGAGGTGTCTTCATCCCCCTCGTCTCCGCCATTGCGGCCTTCATTGAGTTGTGCAATGCCGTCGGCCGTGATGTCGCCCGTGACGTATACACCGTCAAAGCATGACGCGTCGAAGCCAGCGATGGCGGCATTGAGCGAACCGATGGCCTTTTTCATCGCATCGACATCCTGGTAAATCAGCGCATCGCAGCCGATGATCTGGCGAATTTCCTCCACGGAGCGGCCATGCGCCACCAGCTCGCTGCTCGTGGGCATGTCGATGCCGTAGACGTTGGGGTAGCGCACGGGTGGCGCGGCGCTCGCCAGATACACCTTGCGTGCACCCGCATCGCGCGCCATCTGCACGATTTCGCGGCTGGTGGTGCCGCGCACGATAGAGTCATCCACCAGCAGCACATTGCGCCCCTTGAACTCGCTGCCGATCACATTGAGCTTCTGGCGCACGGATTTTTTGCGCACGCCCTGGCCCGGCATGATGAAGGTGCGGCCGACATAGCGGTTTTTGACGAAACCCTCGCGATACGGCAGGCCGAGCAGCTGCGCCAGCTGCATGGCGCTCGGACGGCTCGACTCCGGAATAGGCACCACCACATCGATCTCGTTCGGCGGAACGGTGGAAACCACCCGCTTGGCCAGGGTCTGGCCCAGGTTGAGTCGCGCCTGGTATACCGAGATGCCGTCCATTACCGAGTCCGGACGGGCCAGGTACACGTACTCGAAAATGCACGGGCTGAGCTGGGGTGCTGCGGCGCACTGCTGCGCGGCGATCTTGCCATCCAGTCCAATGAACACGGCTTCACCGGGCTGGATGTCACGCTCGAACACATGACCCGTGCCTTCCAGGGCCACCGACTCGCTGGCCAGCATCACCGTGCCATCGGCGCTGCGGCCGATGCACAGCGGGCGAATGCCATACGGGTCACGGAAGGCCAGCACGCCATGTCCTGCGATGAGCGCGATCACCGCATACGAACCCCGGATGCGCTTGTGCACGGCCTGCACGGCCGCAAACACATCCTGCGGCTGCAATGCCTTGCCACGGGTCGCCTTGTCCAGTTCGTCGGCCAGCACGTTGAGCAAGACTTCCGAATCGCTCTCGGTGTTGATATGGCGGTGGTCGGTGTTGAACAGATCGGCCTTGAGCGACTGCGCATTGGTCAGGTTGCCGTTGTGCACGAGCACGATGCCAAAGGGCGCATTGACGTAGAAGGGCTGCGCTTCTTCCTCGCTGGCCGCATTGCCGGATGCGGGGTAACGCACCTGCCCCAAACCACAGCTACCGGGCAGCGCCCGCATGTTGCGGGTGCGGAACACG
>DMZZ01000087.1:0-3285 GCA_003484805.1 Comamonadaceae bacterium
GACTGCAGATCGACGGCCCGCAACTCGACTTGATCGCGCTGCGGCGACATCACCCGCGCTGCGCCGCCACTCCTGGCAGGCTCCACCACGGGCGAGCCCGCCGGCAGTTCCCCTTGACCGAACAGTCCCGCCTGGGTCTGTTCGTCTCCGTTCCCGATCGTCGCAGTGCTCATGCACTGCTCAACGCTTCAGGGCCGGGGTTCGTTCACAACTTCTGAGCAGAGCCAGTTGCGTGCGGCGCGTGCATATTGGAAATGGAGTGAGCCCAACGGAGAAAAGAAGCCCTGGGCTCCGGTAAGCTTGCAGCCATGCACATCTACCGTTCCGCCCTGTTTCGCTTTTCCGAGGATGGCCAGGTCATGTATGACGAGGATGGCCTGCTCGCCATCGGCCCCGATGCCCATGGCCGCCAGCGTGTGCAGGCGGCTGGTGCCTGGCACGCGCTGGCGCCGCGCTTCGCCGGGCACCCGGTCACCCACTGGCCAGGGCGCATCATGGCGCCGGGCTTTGTGGACATGCATGTCCACTATCCGCAGACCGATGTGATCGGTTCCCCCGCCGAAGGGCTGCTGCCCTGGCTGGAAAACTACACCTTTCCCCACGAAAAACGCTTCGTCGCGCAGGGCTATGCGGCCCAGGTGGCCGAGTTCTTTCTCGACGAGCTGTTGCGCAACGGCGTGACGACCGCGCTGGCCTTCGCCACCTCGCACCCTCATTCGGTCGATGCGCTGTTCACCGAGGCCCGGCGCCGGCAGTTGCGCCTGATGACCGGCAAGGTGCTGCAGGACCGCCACTCGCCCGATGGCGTGCGCGACGAGACCGAGCAGGGCCTGATCGATACCGAGGCACTCATCATGCGCTGGCATGGCGTGGACCGGCTGGGCTACGCCATCACGCCGCGCTTCGCCCCCACCAGCAGCCCGGAGCAACTGCGCGGGGCGGGGCAGCTGGCCGCCAAGTACCCGGACGTGTGGGTCCAGTCGCATGTGGCCGAAAATCTCGACGAGGTGCGCTGGGCGCGCGAGCTGTACCCGCGCTCGCGCAGCTACCTGGCGGTGTATGACGACTTCGGCCTGATGCGCGAACGTGCCGTGTATGCGCACTGCATCCATCTCGACGCGGTCGACCGTGCCCTGATGCGCGAGCGCCGCACGGCCGCCGCCGTCAGCCCGACAAGCAATCTGTTTCTGGGCAGCGGTTTCTTCGACTACGGCGCCGCCGACCAGGCCGGGTTTGCCTACGGTCTGGCCAGCGACGTGGGCGGGGGCACAAGCTTTTCGCCGTTTCGCACCATGCTGGCGGCCTACACCGTGGGGCGCGAGGGGCAGACCAAGCCAGGCCTGAGCCTCTCGCCGCAGCAACTGTGGTGGCAGCACACGGCCGGTGCCGCCCGGGCGCTGGGCCTGGAGGGCGTGGTGGGTAACCTGCAGCCGGGCTGCGAGGGTGATTTCATCGTGCTCGACCCGCAGGCCACGCCACTGCTGGCCCGTCGCACCGCGCAGGCAGGCAGCCTGGACGAGTTGCTGTTTGCCATGATCGTGTTGGGCGATGACCGGCTGGTGGAACGCTGCGTCGTGTCACAAACCCTGGATTGAAGGCAAAATACGCCCCCAGCGCAGAATGATCCAGCGCATTCAGCTATCAAAAACGTAGTAACTGGCCAGGAACCCGCACCATGAGCATCAAGAGCGACAAATGGATCCGCCGCATGGCGGCCGAGCACGGCATGATCGAACCCTTCGAGCCCGGCCAGGTGCGCGAAGCCGAGGGCCGCAAGATCATCAGCTACGGTACCAGCANNTCAAGGTGTTCACCAACATCCACAGCACGGTGGTGGACCCGAAAAACTTCGACGAAAAAAGCTTTGTCGATTTCGAGGGCGACAGCTGCATCATCCCGCCCAACAGCTTCGCGCTGGCGCGCACCATGGAATATTTCCGCATTCCGCGCAACGTGCTCACCATCTGCNNTGCCTGGGCAAGAGCACCTACGCGCGCTGCGGCATCATCGTCAACGTGACCCCGTTTGAACCCGAGTGGGAAGGCTACGTGACGCTGGAGTTCTCCAACACCACGCCGCTGCCCGCACGCATTTACGCGGGCGAGGGCTGCGCCCAGGTGCTGTTCTTCGAGAGCGACAAGGACGACGTCTGCGAGGTGTCATACAAGGACCGCGGCGGCAAGTACCAGGGTCAGCACGGTGTGACGCTGCCCCGGGCCTGACCCCGGTTTCAATGGGTGGCGCCCGCGCCGAGGGCGATGTCCTGCGGGTGCAGGACGGCGGCCCACAGCAAGGTGTGGATGCCGCGCACCATGTCGCGGAGCGAAATAGGCGGCCGGGGCGCCCGGCACCACCGGCTCGTCCACGGGCTGCGCACCCTGGTTGTCGGGGATGCGGGCATCTGCCACGTTGATGGCGATGCGTTCGATCGAGAGCGCAGCCCGTCCCCCGGCCTGCCCCAGGCACAGCACCAGCGCGGGGCGGTGCGCCTGCAGCAAGGCGTGCAGTTGCGCCTGCGCGGCGCCGAACACCGTGGGGAGCTGCTCCGCCACCACGGCGTGGCCGGCGATGCGCTGGCCGTGCAGCGCACGCGCCACCAGCCAGCTCGGGTTGAGGGTGCCGCCGTCGAACGGGTCGAAACCCGTGAGCAGCAGTGGCGCTGCGGGGCGGTCATGGTGTTCCCGATGGTATCGGTCCGCGCAAGGGATGACCTACATGACCCTCGCGTGTCGGTGGTAGTGCGGATCGGGATGGGCCGCAAGGCGTCTTTTTGCAGCCAATAGCCCCGCTATGGGCAAGAAAAGCAACGCAGCGGATCGCCCGAGGCCGCACTGCCACAGACCGCAGGGAGTTATGCAGGCCATCCCAAACGGCGTGCGCCGCGCGTAATATGCAGAGGCATCACAGGAGCAGGCCATGAAATGGGAAGGCAACCGCGAGTCGGACAATGTGGAAGACCGCCGCAGCAGTGGAGGGTTTTCGATGCCCGGCGGGCGCGGCATCGGCATTGGCACCATCGTTGTCGCCCTGCTGGGNNGGCGGTTCGCCCGCCCAGGTGCAACAGGCCCCGGCACAGCGCCCGCCGGCAGACGACACCCTGGCGCGTTTCGTCTCCACCGTGCTGGCCGACACCGAGGACGTGTGGCAGGGCGTGTTCCGCCAGAACGGTGGCAGCTACCAGGAGCCCAAGCTGGTGCTGTTCCGGGGCGCCACGCCCACGGCCTGCGGCACGGGCCAGGCAGCCATGGGGCCGTTTTATTGCCCGGCCGACCAGAAGGTCTACAT
>DMZZ01000065.1:0-3500 GCA_003484805.1 Comamonadaceae bacterium
TTACCGCCAATGCCCGCTCGCCACACCGGTCAGCGGGCTTTTTCATGGGCGTGTGATGGACGAACAGGCGCAAAAAAACCGCCGGGCTTGCGCCGGGCGGTTCTGCCAAGGAGCCTGGGCTGAATTACTTCAGCTTCATTTCCTTGTATTCGACGTGCTTGCGTGCCTTGGGATCAAATTTCATGATCAGCATTTTTTCGGGCATCGTCTTCTTGTTCTTGGTCGTGGTGTAGAAGTGGCCGGTACCCGCAGTGGATTCCAGCTTGATCTTGTCGCGTCCGCCTTTGCTTGCCATGGTGCTTCTCCTTAAGCCTGACCACGTGCGCGCAGGTCTGCGAGCACCGAGTCGATACCGTTCTTGTCGATCAAACGCAGGGCAGCGCTGGAAACGCGCAGGCGCACCCAGCGGTTTTCGCTCTCGACCCAGAAACGGCGGTATTGCAGGTTCGGCAGGAACCGGCGCTTGGTTTTGTTGTTGGCGTGGGAAACATTGTTCCCGACCATGGGCTTCTTGCCCGTTACGTCGCAGACGCGTGCCATGAGGACACTCCGATACATTTTTAACGGCCGTTTGCGGGTGCCTTGCAGTGGATCTGCAGGGCCTGCTCGCGGCCTCACCTCGCCAGAAAGGGTGGCGGTAACCCGATTGCCTGTGGCCAGTGGGCCCGGGCCTGGNNAAAGCGCGGCCCGTTTTGGCAAAGCGTCGGATTATAGCGCGTTCTGCAAATCAGCTGTCTTGTTCGAGAAAGCGCTGCGCATCGAGCGCGGCCATGCAGCCCGTGCCGGCGCTGGTGATGGCCTGGCGATAGACATGGTCCTGCACGTCGCCAGCGGCAAAGATGCCAGGCACCGAGGTCTGGGTGGCGAAGCCCTTGAGACCGCCCTGGGTCACGATGTAGCCGTTCTCCAGTTCCAGGTGGCCCTGGAAGATCTCGGTGTTGGGCGCGTGTCCGATCGCGATGAAGCAGCCCTGCAAGGCGATGTTTTCAGTGGCTCCGCTCTGCGTGTGCTTGATGCGGATGCCGGTCACGCCGGTCGGGTCGCCCAGCACTTCGTCCAGGGTGAAGAAGGTCTTGAGCACGATCTTGCCGGCGGCCACCTTCTCCATCAGGTGGTCCACCAGGATGGGTTCGGCCTTGAATTTGTCGCGGCGGTGCACCAGCGTGACCTTGCTGGCGATGTTGGAGAGGTACAGCGCTTCTTCCACGGCGGTGTTGCCGCCGCCGATGACGCAGACCTCCTGATCGCGGTAGAAAAAGCCGTCGCAGGTGGCGCAGGCCGACACTCCCCGGCCCATGAAGGCTTCTTCAGACGGCAGGCCCAGGTACTTGGCCGAAGCGCCGGTGGCGATGATGAGCGCGTCGCAGGTGTACTGTCCGCTGTCGCCCGTGAGGGTGAAGGGGCGTTGGCTGAAATCGACCTTGTGGATATGGTCGAAGATGATCTGTGTCTTGAAGCGCTCGGCGTGCGCCAAAAAGCGCTCCATCAGTGCCGGGCCCTGCACGCCGTGCACATCGGCGGGCCAGTTGTCCACTTCGGTGGTGGTGGTGAGCTGCCCGCCCTGCGCCATGCCGGTGATGAGTACGGGGTTCAGGTTGGCACGGGCCGCGTAGATGGCTGCGGTGTAGCCGGCCGGGCCGGAGCCGAGGATGAGAACTTTGGCGTGTTGGGCGGTGGACATGGTAAAAGCTCTGGTTTGTGCGCACGGGGCGCATGAAAAGAGAGAGGGCTCTGCAAATGGGAGGGCAAGGGCGTAAGTATCAACCAAGTGCCGCACCCCGCACCCAAGTCCCGTTTCTGTCACGGTGATTGAAAAATGCAATGAACCGCCGAGGGAGGCGGATTTTTTGCAAGGAGATGTTGCGATGGCGATGTTGTCAAACTCGGACCTTTTGCGCCGCGTTCCGCTGTTCTCGCGGTTGACGGTGGCGCAGGCCGAGGCAATCAGCAATGCGGTGGTCAAGCGCCGCTTCAAGCGCGGCGAGGCGCTGGTGGAGCAGGGCCAGAAGTCCGATGCGCTGTACCTGCTGCTGACCGGGCGCGCCCGCGTCACGGCGGCCGACAGCCGGGGGCGTGAGGTGATCCTTGCCACATTGGGGCAGGGCGACTACCTGGGCGAGATGAGCATCATCGACAACGAGCCCCATTCGGCCACGGTGCGCGCCGAGGTGCAAACCGACGTGCTGACGCTCGGGCGCGCCGAGTTCACGCGCTGCCTGTCCGAGAACGCTGCCATGTCCCTGGTGGTGATGCGTGGCCTGGTCAAACGCCTGCCCTGCTGGAGCAGGCCGAAACCAATGCCCAGGGCCAGCAGCTCATCACCGGCAAGGTGTCGCGCCAAGACCTGGCCAAGACCATCGGTGCCTCGCGCGAGATGGTCAGCCGCGTCATGAAAGACCTGGAAACCCGCGGCTTCATCGAGGCCCTGCCGTCGGGCGCGACGCTGCTGAAAACCCGCCTGGCCACCCTGGGCTGACGCCATGCCCGGTGTCCCGCGCCGTCCGGGTTGATGGGGTAAGCTTCGCACGCACGCCTATGACCTATTCCCTGAACACTCTGAACGCTACGCCCGGTGACAAGAGCGCCGCACGCCCTGCAGGCGCCCGTTTGGGCCATGAAGTGAACCTGCTGGCCGGGCTGCTGGTGCTGGTTTTCTGGCTGCTGGCGCTGCTGAGCTATTCGCCGCAGGACGCCGCCTGGTCCACCTCGGGCGTGGGCACCGCGCCCCTGGTGCGCAACTGGGCAGGCCGCGTGGGGGCCTGGGTGGCCGATGGCAGTTATTTTGTGTTCGGCTTTTCGGTATGGTGGTGCGTGGCAGCCGCCGTGCGCGCCTGGCTGTCCTCGCTGGCGCACTGGATGCGGGGTGGCGAGCTGCCGCAGGCGCGGGCGGCCACCCATCCGTGGGTCTGGCGCGGCCTGTTCTGGCTCGGCCTGGCCATGCTGCTGTGCGCCAGCACGGCGCTGGAGTGGACACGCCTGTACCGTTTCGAGGCCGCCCTGCCGGGCCATGCGGGAGGGGTGCTGGGCTACATCGTGGGACCGGCCAGCATGCAATGGCTGGGCTTTACGGGGTCGGGGCTGGCGGGTATCGCGCTGGCTGTGCTGGGCGCGGGGCTGGTGTTTCGCATCTCCTGGGGGCATCTGGCCGAGGGGCTGGGCGCGCGCGTGGATGCGCTGGTGCAGTCGGGCCGGGCCCGGCGTGAGGTGGCCAAGGACCTGGCCGAGGGCAAGCGTGCGGCGCGCGAGCGCGAAGAGGTGGTGTTCGAGGAGCGCCACGAGAGCGAGGTGCACCACCCGCAGCCGGTGCAGATCATCGAGCCGGTGCTGGTCGAGGTGCCGCAGAGCGCGCGCGTGGTGAAAGAGCGCCAGAAGCCCCTGTTCACCGAGATGCCCGACAGCCGCCTGCCGCTGGTGGACCTGCTCGACGGCCCGCTGCAACGCCAGGAGACCGTGTCGCCCGAGACGCTGGAGATGACCAGCCGCCTGATCGAGAAAAAGCT
>DMZZ01000001.1:0-5536 GCA_003484805.1 Comamonadaceae bacterium
TCGCGCTCAACACCAATGGAGTCTTTGGTCTTCCGCTCATGCTCACCTCGTCGTGCAACACACTACACGACGGACTGCATTGGCAGAAAACAATTCAATGAATTTTTAACTCAGGACACTAGCTGCGCCATGGCCTTGCGCATCGCCAGCCAGCCCCCTCAGCAACACCGGTGCGCCAAGGCCACACCACGTAGCGCACAACTATCATAGTTATAGCTGCAAGCGCTTGATAGATAAGCGCCAGAGGCAATTTTCGATAGAAAACGATCAATCAGCCCGAAGCTGTGCGCGCAGTTGTGCGCCCAGTTCGGGCTTGTCGGCAAACGGGTCGGTGGGGTTGCGCGCGAGCATGATGTCTTCCAGCCGCGTCTGCACCGCGCCGATGGCATTGGGGTGGCTGTAGATGTAGAACTGGCCCGCCGCCACGGCGTCGAACACTTTCTGCGCCACCTCGGCGGCGGTCACCCTGCCCGAGCTCACCGCCTTGCCGATCATGGCCTGGCCGATGAGCTGGCTCTTGGTGGGCTTGTCGGCACCCAGCGCGCCCGGGCGGTTGCGCTGGCTGTCGTTGATGCCCGTGGCCACGAAGTACGGGCACAGCACGCTGGCGCTCACCTGGTCGGTGACGAGGGAAAGATCCTGGTACAGCGTCTCGGACAGGCTCACCACGGCGTGCTTGCTGACGTTGTAGATGCCCATGTTGGGCGGCGCCAGCAGACCCGCCATGCTGGCGGTGTTGACGATGTGGCCGCGCCAGGCCGGGTCTTTCTTGGCGGCCTCCAGCATCATGGGGGTGAACACGCGCACGCCGTGCACCACGCCCATGAGGTTCACGCCCAGCACCCATTCCCAGTCTTTCACCGAGTTCTCCCACACCAGGCCGCCCGCGCCCACGCCGGCGTTGTTGAACACCAGGTGCGGCGCGCCAAAGCGCTCCAGCACGGCAGCGCCAAGCTGTTCCATCTGTGAGGCGTCGGACACATCCACGCGCTGTGCCAGCACCTGGGCCCCGGCGGCGCGCATCTCGGCGGCGGCGGCGTCCAGCGCGTCCTGCTGCACGTCCACCAGCACCAGGTTCATGCCCAGGCGCGCGCCGATGCGCGCGCATTCGAGCCCGAAGCCCGAACCCGCGCCGGTCAGCACGGCCGTTTTGTCCTTGAAGTTGTCGATCATTGCTCTGCCTTTCTCAATACATAGCCTATGCGGGGAAAATGCACATGCACGGTGCCTGCGCGGGGGTCCTCGCGGCGCAGCGTGTAGCGGGTGCGTGTGGCGGCCACCAGCGTGCCTGCGGTGGGCTCCAGGCCAAAACTCTCGGCCGCCACGGTGACGGGGCTGCCCAGCGGGATGCCGTGCTCGTCCTGGAACACGTCGTCCAGCAGCGGCGCGGGCTCGGCCCCGGCGGCCACGGTGATGGCGTCCTGCGATGTGAACTTCTCCATGCGGCCCTGACCCAGGGCGTCCATGCGGTCCATCCACTCGAGCACGGCGGGCACGGGCTCGAAGATGTCGGCCATGGCCGGTGTGCACACGCGCGTGAACCACAGCGGGTGGTAGGCAGCAAAGTCGGCCACGCAGGGCTCGGCACCAAACAAAAAGTCGTGCTCTTCCACCATGTGGGCGATGCGCCGCAGGTACGAGCGGTAGGCCGCCGTGGCGTCTGCCAGGCGCAGGCGCAGCATGCCGGTGCTCATCTCGCGGCGGTCTTCGGCGAAGGCCTTCGCCGCATCCGGGGGCAGGCGGGCGAACATTTCGGCCGCGCCGCGCGGCTGCAGGTTGTAGGCCATGGCAGCCCAGAACAGCGTGCTGTCGGCCCACTGCGCGAACACGCGCGAGACCCCCTTGAGGTGAGGCGGGAACAGCACCGGCTCGGGCTGCTCATGCTCCAGCACGTTGCAGATCAGCGCGGTGTCGCAATAGATGTCGGCGCCGATCTGCAGGATGGGCGTCTTGCGGTAGCCGCCCGTGAGCGCCACCACGTCGGGTTTGGGGCTGACGGCGGGGATAATGACCGACTTCCAGGCCAACTTCTTGAAACCCAGCACGCGGCGGATCTTTTCAGCGAACGGCGATGCCGGGTAGTGGTGCAGTATCAGATGGGTCATGGCGGACTCCTTGAGGTGCTTCCCGCCACCGTTCGATGGCGGGAATGTTGTCTGCAAAGGTTTCCCGGGGGTGTAGCCAGGAAACCCGGGCGCCGTATCAGAGGCTGAGCGTTTTCCGGCCGTGACCGAAAAGCGCGTCAAAACGCGCCGGATCTAGGCGCAAAACACAGCCATAGCGCGAGCTATGGCGAGGTTTTGCAACGACGAGCCGGTGTGTTTTGGCGTGCAAGGCGGGCATGGATGAAAGACTCTCAAGCCTCTCAGATCAGCTTGACGAGCTGCTTGCCGAAGTTCTTGCCCTTGAGCAGGCCCAGAAAGGCCTCGGGCGCGGCGGCAATGCCCTGCGCGATGCTCTCGCGCGGGCGCAGCTTGCCGGTGCCGACCAAGGTGCCCAGCTCGGTGAGCGCGTCGGGCCAGACTTCCATGTGTTCGCTGACGATGAAGCCTTCGATCTTCATGCGGTTGATGAGGATCAGCGCCGGGTTGGCCATGGGCAGGGGCGCACCATCGTAGCCGGCGATCATGCCGCACAGGGCCATGCGGCTGAAGGCGTTCATGCGCAGCATGACGGCGTCCATGATCCAGCCGCCCACGTTCTCGAAGTAGCCGTCGATGCCATCAGGGCAGGCTTCCTTGAGGGCCTTGGACATGGCTTTGATGTCGCTGTGTTCTTTGTAGTCAATGCAGGCGTCAAAGCCCAGCTCTTCGACCGCGTAGCGGCACTTGTCGGCACCGCCAGCAATGCCCACGGCACGGCAGCCGCGCGCCTTGGCCAGGGCCGCAAACGCGCTGCCCACAGCGCCGGTGGCGGCGCTCACCACCACGGTCTCGCCTGCCTTGGGGGCGATGATTTTGACCAGGCCATACCAGGCCGTCACGCCGGGCATGCCCACGGCGCCGAGGTAATGCGACAGGGGCACATGGGTGGTGTCCACCTTGCGCAGCGCGCCCGGTGCATTGCCGTCGACCACGCTGTATTCCTGCCAGCCGCCCATACCCACCACCTTGTCGCCCACGGCGTACTTGGGGTGGCGGCTCTCGGCCACCTCGCCCACGGTGCCGCCGATCATCACCTCGCCCAGCGCCTGGCTGGCGGCATAGCTCTTGCTATCGTTCATGCGGCCGCGCATGTACGGGTCCAGGCTCAGGTAGTGGTGGCGCACCAGCACCTGGCCCTCCTGCAGCGCAGGGGTGTCGGTGGTGGCGAGGCGGAAGTTGTCCACCGTGGCTTCGCCCTGGGGGCGGTTGTCGAGCAGGATCTGTTGATTGCGGGGCATAAATGTCTCCTTTTGCTATTGTTTCAATAGCTGCTTGCGCTTGACCATCAAGCGCTGCAGCCACTTTTCATCTAAAAAAACAGGTCAATCGGTGGAAATGACCCGGAGCTGGTGCACGTTGCGCCCGTCCACCGGCAGGCGGCGCACGTACTTGAAGGTGCCTGTGGCGTGGCTGCACACGCGCCCTTCGGCGTCGACTACCGTGCCTTCGGTGAAGGCCATGGTGGCCGTGCGGTGCATGAGGCGGCCCTTGGCCACCAGCGGGCCGCGAGCGGGCTGCATGAAGCTGGTCTTCATCTCGATGGTGACCACGCCCATGTCGGGCGACTGGCTGCGCGCGGCGGTGGCCATGGCCACGTCCAGCAGCGTCATCAGCGCGCCGCCGTGGGTCACGTCAAACGAGTTGTGGTGCTCGGGCAGTGCCTCGTAGCGCAACTCAGACTCCCCCGCCTCCATGCGGTGCAGGGTGAAGCCCAGATGCTCGACAAAAGGAATGTGCACGCCAAAGCTGTTTGTTTCTGTCATTTCTGGTGTTCCACTGCGTCACGCACAACCCACGATTTATGCAACCGGCGCGCGCCAGGCCAAGCCGCGCAGCCGCACAGAGGGGTGCACCCTCTCACCCCCCCACCAGCGCGCTCACGCCTCCATCCACTGCCACGCACTGGCCCGTGATGTGTTTGCCTGCGTCGGACGCCAGCAGCACGCTCAGGCCCTTGAGGTCTTCGTCGTCGCCCAGGCGGTTGAGCGGCGCGTGGGCGCGCAGCGTGTCTTCGCCCAGCGCCTGCAGCAGGCCCGCCGTCATCTTGCTGGGGAAAAAACCCGGACAGATGGCGTTGACGCGGATGTTGTAACGCCCCCACTCACCCGCCAGTGCGCGTGTGAAGTTGACGACCGCACCCTTGGAGGTGTTGTAGGCAATGGTCTGCATGCCCACCGGGTTGCCGCCCAGCCCGGCAATCGAGGCCACGTTCAGAATGCTGCCCTTTTTGCGCGCAATCATGCTGTGCTTGGCCACATATTGGCTCAGCAAAAAGTAGCCACGCACGTTGAGGTTCATGACCTTGTCCCAGGCGTCGAGCGGGTGGTCTTCGGCCGGTGCACCCCAGGTGGCGCCCGCGTTGTTGACAAGGATGTCGATGTCGCCCATGCGCTCCAGCGTTTCGCGCGCCAGGCGCTCGATGTCGGCCTCTTTGGCGCAGTCGGCGGCAATCCAGCGTGCATCGATGCCAGCGGCCTGCAGGTCGGCCACAGCCCCTTCGAGGTCGGCGGCCTTGCGCGAGCTGAGCATGATGCGCGCACCGGCCTCGCCCAGCGCATGCGCCATTTGCAGGCCCAGGCCGCGCGAGCCTCCGGTGACCAGAGCGGTCTTGCCCTTCAGGTCGAACAGTTGCTGGATGGTACGGGTCGTCATGGTGTTTTCTCCTGGGTACGGGTCAGCCCGGCGCGCTACAACGGCGCCAGGGCGAAGCCAATGATTGTGCGCCGCCCTTCGGGCCCGCGCCTGTCTCCTGAGCGATTGCCGGGGCAAAACACAGCACCGCCAGCAGGGCTGCCATCAAGCATGGTAGCGAAGCACCGGGCGCGGCGCTTCGCAGCGTCAAAAGGCGTCTTCAGGCAGGCTGGCGCAGGTGGCGTCGCGGCTGTTCACCACATTCAACCACGCGCCAATCTTCGGCAATTCATAGTGGTAAAAATAGCGTGCAACGCCCATCCTGCCTGCGCTGGCAGCTACTGAAAGCGTAGCATCCGCGCGCAGCGTGGCCAGCGCCACATCCAGCCACACCCAGGCCAGCACCGTGTGCCCGAACGCCTGCATGTAGGGCACCGCATTGGCCAGCGCCTCGGCCGGGTTGCCCGTGGCCCAGGCGGCCTGCGTGGCGGCGCCTACCTGCTGCAGGGCGTCGCCCAGCTGCACCGCATACGGCGCAAGTTGGGGCACGGCAGCAGCCTGCGCCATGGTGACCTGCATGCGCGCGGCCAGCAGTTGCATGCCCCGGCCGTTCTCCATCAGCACCTTGCGGCCCAGCAGGTCGGCCGCTTGAATGCCGTGCGTGCCCTCGTGGATCATGTTCAGGCGGTTGTCGCGCCAGTACTGCTCCACCGGAAAATCACGCGTGTAGCCGTAGCCGCCGTGGATCTGGATGGCCAGCG
>DMZZ01000306.1:0-5945 GCA_003484805.1 Comamonadaceae bacterium
CGTCGCCGGCCTTGAAGGCAAAGCTTGCGGCCTCGTGGCCATGGCCGGTGCGCGCACGCACCCAGCCTTTTTGTGACACCACCACGGTGACGGGCTCGTCCACCACCTTCACTTCGACCACGGCCTTCTTCTCGGCCTGGATCAGGGTGCGGCGCGCGTCCTGGAATTGCTTGGCATCCTGCTCGATCTCCTTGATCATCAGGCGGCGCAGCGCGGCCGGGTTGCCGAGGATTTCTTCGAGCTTGCCTTGGTTTTCTCGCAGTTCCTTCAACTCCTGCTCGATCTTGATGGCTTCGAGGCGTGCCAGCTGGCGCAGGCGGATTTCAAGGATGTCCTCGGCCTGCCGGTCGCTGAGCTTGAAGCGCGCGATCAGCGCGGCCTTGGGCTCATCCGACTGGCGGATGATGGCGATCACCTCGTCGATGTTGAGCAGCACCATCTGCCGCCCTTCGAGGATGTGGATGCGGTCGAGCACCTTTTGCAGCCGGTGCTGGCTGCGCCGTGTGATGGTGGTCTGGCGGAACGCAATCCACTCGTCGAGCATCTGGCGCAGGGATTTCTGCACCGGCTTGCCGTCGATGCCCACCATGGTCAGGTTGATCGGTGCCGAAGTCTCCAGGCTGGTGTGCGCCAGCAGCGCGGTGACCAGCTCCTGTTGCGGCACCTTGCCGGTCTTGGGCTCGAACACCAGGCGCACGGGCGCGTCCTTGCTCGACTCGTCACGCACCACGTCGAGCACGGCCAGGATGCTGGCCTTGAGCTGCGTCTGGTCCTGGCTCAGTGCCTTTTTGCCTGCCTTGACCTTGGGGTTGGTGATCTCTTCGATCTCTTCCAGCACGCGCTGCGTGCTCACGCCGGGTGGCAGTTCGTTGACCACCAGTTGCCACTGGCCGCGCGCGAGCTCTTCGATCTTCCAGCGTGCGCGCACCTTCAGGCTGCCACGGCCCGTGCGGTAGGCATCCTGAATGTCGCCCGCACTGCTGATGATCTGGCCACCGCCGGGGTAGTCCGGCCCGGGCACCAGGGCCAGCAGGTCTTCCTGGCTCAGCGAGGGCGTCTTGATGAGCGCAATGCAGGCGTCGGCAATTTCGCGCAGGTTGTGGCTCGGGATCTCGGTGGCCAGGCCCACGGCGATGCCGCTGGCGCCATTGAGCAGCGCAAACGGCAGGCGCGCCGGCAACTGGCGCGGCTCCTGCGTGGAGCCGTCGTAGTTGGGCATGAAATCGACCGTGCCTTCGTCGATCTCGTCGAGCAGCAGGCTGGTGATCTTCGACAGGCGGGCCTCGGTGTAGCGCATGGCCGCCGCGCCGTCACCGTCGCGGCTGCCGAAGTTGCCCTGGCCGTCGATCAGCGGGTAGCGCTGCGAAAAATCCTGCGCCAGGCGCACCAGCGCGTCGTAGGCCGACTGGTCGCCGTGCGGGTGAAAGCGGCCCAGCACGTCGCCCACCACGCGGGCACTCTTGACCGGCTTGGCCGCCGTGTTGCCCGAGTAGCTCAGGCCCATGCGGTCCATGGCATAGAGAATGCGCCGCTGCACGGGCTTGAGGCCGTCGCACACGTCGGGCAGCGCGCGTCCCTTGACCACGCTCAGCGCGTATTCCAGGTAGGCGCGCTGGGCGTAGCTGCCCAGGCCCGGTTCATCAGGCGTCTCGGGCGCAGAAAATTCGAGGGTGGGTTGGTCACTCATGCGGAGGGTCCGTCATCGGCAGGCCCTGCGGGGCTCTGCTGAAATTTTTAACTATATTTTTAATAGCTACCAGCGCTTATCAATAAAGGGCTAGAGGCAAAAAACACTTAAATATCCACTTCCACGCTGTCGCCGTGCAGTTCCATCAGCTCGCGGCGTGCAGCGGCTTCGCCCTTGCCCATGAGCTTGGTGATAAGGCCCTCGGTGGCGCCGAAGTCCATGCCGCCCAGGTGCACGGGCAGCAGGCGCCGCGTGTCGGGGTTGAGCGTGGTCTCCCACAGCTGCTCGGCATTCATCTCGCCCAGGCCCTTGAAGCGGCTGATCTGGCACTTTTCCGGCGGCACGCCATCCTTGGCGCATTTGTCGAGGATGGCGGTGAGCTCGCCTTCGTCCAGCGCATACATCTTGGCGGCCGGCTTCTTGCCACGTGCGGGCACATCCACACGGAACAGCGGCGGGCGCGCCACATAGATATGGCCCGCGTCAATGAGCTTGGGAAAATGGCGGAAGAACAGCGTGAGCAGCAGCACCTGGATGTGCGAGCCGTCCACGTCAGCATCGCTCAGGATGCAGACCTTGCCATAGCGCAGGCCCGAGAGGTCGGGCGAATCATGAGGGCCGTGCGGATCGACGCCGATGGCGACTGAAATGTCGTGGATTTCGGTGTTGGCAAACAGCCGGTCTCGGTCCACCTCCCAGGTGTTGAGCACCTTGCCGCGCAGCGGCAGCACGGCCTGGCTTTCCTTGTCGCGGCCCATCTTGGCGCTGCCACCGGCCGAGTCGCCCTCGACCAGGAAGACCTCGTTGTGGCGGATGTCGCGGCTTTCGCAGTCGGTCAGCTTGCCGGGCAGCACGGCGACGCCCGAGCCCTTGCGCTTCTCGACCTTCTGGCCGGCCTTCTGGCGCGTCTGCGCGGCCTTGATGGCGAGTTCTGCCAGCTTCTTGCCGTAGTCCACATGCTGGTTGAGCCACAGTTCGAGCGCCGGGCGCACGAAGCCTGACACCAGACGCACCGCGTCGCGCGAGTTCAGGCGCTCCTTGATCTGGCCCTGGAACTGCGGGTCGAGCACCTTGGCCGAGAGCACATAGCTGGCGCGTGCAAACACGTCTTCGGGCAGGAGTTTCACGCCCTTGGGCAACAGCGAATGCAGCTCGATGAAGCTTTTGACGGCGTTGAACAGGCCGTCGCGCAGGCCGCTCTCGTGCGTGCCGCCCGCGCTCGTGGGGATCAGGTTGACGTAGCTCTCGCGCACCGGCTGGCCATCTTCGGTGAACGCCACGCACCAGGATGCGCCCTCGCCTTCGGCAAAGCTCTCGTTGTTGCGGTCAGCAAAGCCCTCGCCTTCAAACAGCGGGATGACCGGGTCGCCACTCAGCGTCTGCATCAGGTAGTCGCGCAGACCGCCCTTGTACTGCCAGGTCTGCGTTTCGCGCGTTTTTTCATTGACCAGCGAGACGGACACGCCGGGCATCAGCACGGCCTTGCTGCGCAGCAGGTGGGTCAGCTCGCCCATGGGCAGGCTGCTGGACTCAAAGTATTTGGCGTCGGGCCACACGCGCACGGTGGTGCCCTGCTTGCGCTCGCCGGCCTCCAGNNGGGCCGACTGCCCCTCGCGGTGGCTCGTGGCTTCCAGCCGGGTGGCCAGGGCATTGGTCACGCTCACGCCCACGCCATGCAGGCCGCCCGAAAAGCTGTAGGCACCGCCCTTGCCCTTGTCGAACTTGCCGCCCGCGTGCAGCCGGGTGAAGACCAGCTCGATCACCGGGGCCTTTTCTTCGGGGTGCATGCCAAACGGAATGCCGCGCCCGTCATCCTCGATGCTCACCGAGCCGTCGGGGTGCAGCGTGACCTTGATTTTCTTGCCAAAGCCCGCCAGGGCCTCGTCGGCGGCGTTGTCCAGCACCTCCTGGATGATGTGCAGGGGGTTGTCGGTGCGTGTGTACATGCCCGGGCGCTGCTTGACGGGCTCCAGGCCCTTGAGCACGCGGATCGAGCCTTCGGAATATTCGCTTGCGGAAACGGAGGGGGGTTTGACTGCCATGGGGGCGGATTGTAGTGCTGTATGAATTCACAGCCGCCACGCCGTGGAGCAAGAAACAGGTCGCCCCGGGGTCCGCATGGAAAGCCCAATCCCGCTACATTTATGCGTATGCATACGAATGCCCCCAAATTGTCCATGTTCCAGGTGCTGGCCTGCGGTGCCGCCATCGTCACCCTGTCCATGGGCATCCGCCACGGCTTTGGCCTGTGGTTGCAGCCTATCACGCAAGAGATGGGCTGGACCCGCCAGTCGTTTGCACTGGCCATCGCCATCCAAAACCTCTCGTGGGGCCTGATCGGCATTTTTGTGGGCATGGTGGCCGACCGCTTCGGCGCCTTCCGTGTACTGATCGGCGGCGCCGTGCTCTACGGTCTGGGGCTGGTGGGCATGGCGCTGTCGCCCACCCAGCTGCTGTTCGCCCTGACCGCCGGGGTGCTGATCGGTGCGGCGCAGGCAGGTACCACCTATGCCGTAATCTATGGCGTGCTGGGGCGGCAGATTGCGCCCGAAAAACGCTCCTGGGCGATGGGGGTCGCCGCAGCCGCCGGCTCGTTCGGCCAGTTCCTCATGGTGCCCGTGGAGGGCTTCCTGATCACCCGCCTGGGCTGGCAGGAGGCGCTGCTGGCCCTCTCGCTCCTCGTGCTGCTCATCGTGCCGCTGGCCTTTGGCCTGCGCGAGCCTGGCTTCAAGGGTGCGGCCCCGGTGCATCGCAGCCAGAGCATCACCCAGGCGCTCGCAGAAGCCTTCCGCACGCCCAGCTTTCTGCTGCTGACGGCGGGCTACTTTGTCTGCGGCTTTCAGGTGGTGTTCATTGCCGTGCACATGCCCAGCTACATCAAGGATCTGGGCCTCTCGCCCCAGGTGGCCAGTTTCTCGCTCGCGCTGATCGGTCTTTTCAACGTGTTCGGCACCTACATTGCGGGCTCTCTGGGCCAGCGCATGCCGCGCCGCCACATCCTGGCCTTCATCTACTTCGCGCGCTCGGTGGCCATCGTGCTCTTCTTGTGGGCACCCATTTCGCCGATGTCGGTGTACGTGTTCTCGGCCGTGATGGGCATGCTCTGGCTTTCCACGGTGCCGCCGACCAACGCCACCATTGCACAGATTTTCGGAGTGCAACACCTGTCCATGCTGGGCGGGCTGGTGTTCTTCAGCCACCAGATCGGCAGCTTCATGGGCGTGTGGCTGGGTGGCTACCTGTACGACCGCACGGGCAGCTACGACATCGTCTGGTACATCTCCATCGGCCTGGGCGTGCTCGCCGGCCTGGTCAGCCTGCCCTTGCGCGAGCAACCCCTGCAACGCCCCATGCCCCAAACGGCCTGAGAACCATGCCCGCCACGACACCCCACACCGCCGCACCGCCGCGCCGCCCATGGCGCCGCTGGCTCGCGGCGGCGCTGGCACTGGCGGCACTGCTGGCCGTGTTTCTGCTCTACACCCAGCCCGACTTCATGCTGATGCTCGCCGATCAGGTGTGGGCCTGTTTTTGACAAAAACGACCTCTGCGCTGATGAAAAAAGCGTCCACAGCTATGATTAATATAGCAAACTCCACCACTCCGGCTGGTGCCCCGTCGGCCTGGGTACAGCGCTGGTCGCACCTGGTCCCCGCAGGTGCGGCGGTGCTTGACGTGGCCTGCGGCGCGGGTCGGCACCTGCGCTGGTTTCATGCGCTGGGCCACCCGGTGACCGGCATCGATCGCGACCCGCTGGCCGTGCAGGCTGCTGCCCTGGTCGGTGATGCCATTGAAGCTGACATCGAAAACGGTCCCTGGCCGCTGGCAGGCCGCCCGTTCGGCGGCGTGGTGGTGACGAACTACCTGTGGCGCCCCCTGCTGAGCGCCATCGTGCAATGCGTGGCCCCGGGCGGCGCGCTGCTCTATGAAACCTTCGCCAGCGGCAACGAAACCGTGGGCCGGCCCGCGCGGCCCGATTTTCTGCTGCAGCCGGGCGAGTTGCTCAGCGCCTGCGCCGGGCTGCGCGTGGTGGCCTACGAGGACGGCTTTCTCGATGATCCCGCGCGCTTCGTGCAGCGCATCGCCGCCGTGCGTGCCCCGGCAGAGGGCTGGGCACCGGCCCACCCTCCGCGATTCGCACTGTCCTAGTTAGAATGCTCTTTTACCGTTAACCACTGCGGACATGACCTCTTCTTCCGTCCCCCTCACCGGCAGCATCGTCGCCCTCGTCACCCCCATGCACGAGGACGGTAGCGTG